>JBHEKU010000016.1:0-7358 GCA_041859205.1 Ignavibacteria bacterium
GCCTGAGCTTCATGAAGTTCTTCATCTCTTAGCTCATCATAAATCTTTTTATTTTTCTTTAACATCTCTTTCCATTTTTCGCGCATCTCGGAAACAGGCGGATAATTTTCAAACGGCAGCGGTTTTGTTTCTTCGGCAAACATATCGTGATAAGCAGGATATGTTATTTCACCTTTCCCCATAAACAATGCAAAGTCATCTTCGCATGTTATCAGATGTCCGAGCAGCCATATACCGTGATTTCTACCGGGCGCAATTTCTTTTTTTAAATCGTCTTCTGATAGCGAGCTTATTATCCAGTCCGCCCAGCCGGCTGAATCTACATATTGTTTTGCAAGTAATTTTGAAACGGGATTTTCCATATATAAGATTATTATGATTCCTGATTTATTCTTTCATGCGGCAGCATTTCAATATAGTGCCATACTGCGCAGTACATATCTGTAGGTCCGAACCAGTCGCGGTTCACTCTTCTTACTTTTCCGTCATCGGTTTTTTCAAAGACAGATACTCCGGGCCAGAAGTCACCCTTCTCTCCCTGAAATCCCATCTCTTTTGTAAATCCGTTTTCTTTTGACGAATAACTTGTGAACGTCCATCCGCGGGATTTTTTAAATTCCTTGTGAGTTTCAATATCATCTCCTGCCATAAAAACAAAAGCGCTCTTGCCTCTGCCTTCTAAATATTTATAAATTCCGTTCACTTCATCAGCCCACATTGTACAGTAAGAGCATCCCTTCCCCATATTATGAATTACAAAAAGATTTTTTTTATCGCCGAACATTTCAGATAGCTTTACCTTGCCGCCATCTGTGGAAGTAAATTCATAATCCTGCGATACAATTGTATCGGCAATTTTAGCATTCAGTTCAAGAACTTTTCTCCTTCTTTCCTGAATTTCTACTTCAAGGGTTTGTAATTCTTTATTTAATGCTGCTAATTCTTCTTCTGTCATAATTTTTGGATTTGGGATTTTTACAGAATGTTTATTGAATTTCTTTATAACATACCAATAAGGTAAAATAACCTCAAGGTATTCAGTTGTCGGTTTGCAGTTGAAAGGAGGAGAGGAAGAAGGTTCATAGGTAAAATTAGCGGTAATTCTTCCCTTCTTTGTAGGAAGGGGGATGTTTAAAACTAAAATTATGCGGTAATAAAACTTCGTTTTATATGTACTTTTGGCTTGATCCAAAAGTACCAAAAAATCAAGACCGGATAAAAATTTTGCTAAAAATCACTCCGAAAATCGCGCTCGAAGTAAACTCGCCTTCGGCTCAAACAAACTTCTCGCTTGCGATTGTTCTCGTGATTTTCTCAACGCAAATTTTTAACGGTCATTTTTATTAAGTGTAAACTAAGCTGGATATCTTTATAAATCCTTCGCTGTACGCCGGAAAAAAACTCTTAAATGAATTGTAAAATATATTTCTTATAAAATCAAAATTCCTTTTTTATATCTTCATGCGGGAGAAGTTCAAGGAAGCGCCATACTGAACAATACATATCTGTCGGCCCGAACCAATCCTGATTTATTCTTCTTATCTTACCGTCATCGGTTTTTTCCAGAACAGTAAGTCCGGGTTCAACTTCTCCTTTAGCGTTTTGATAACCCATCTCTTTTTAAAAATCATTTTCTCTGGCTGAATAGCTTTGAAACGTCCATCCGCGCGACTCTTTAAACTTCCTATGCGTCTCTAAATCATCATCAGCCATAAGTACAAATCCGCTTTTCCCTCTGCCTTCAAGATATTTATACATTCCGCTAAAGCCGTCTGCCCACATAGTGCAGAATGAACATTTGCTGCCCATATTATGGACTACAAAAAGATTTTTATTTTCACCGAACATTTCGGATAGCTTTATTTTGCCTCCGGCAAGTGAAGTGAACTCATAATCCTGAGATACCGGAGCTTCTCCAAGCTTTGCAGTAAGCTCAACAGCTTTTTTTCTTCTTTCATGAATTTCAGAGTTGAGAGTGCGAAGCTCCTGATGTATGGATTTTTTTTCTTCTTCAGTCATTTTCTAATTAATAATTAGTAAAGAATAATGAATAATTTTTTTGGAGTGTGAAACAATGATAAGCTGTCTCAAGTTATAACATACAAATACATAAAAATAAGCTCAATGTAAGAAATCAGTTCGGATATTAGGTTTGATAGGAATAATAAAATTGAGTAGTTTTTAAAAAAGTACTGATTGGATTTTTTCATAGACATATTTAATTTATTCTATACAATTATATATTCATTTGGAATGTATGACAGATTTTTAAAATTCTATAATTATAGATGGATAATAATTCCATTATTAATTGTACTAACGTTTTTTATTATATATAAGGAGAGAGGCAAGAAAGGTTTTTTTCTTTTTTTATTTCCATATTTATTTTATATGTATTTTGTTTTTGTGCTTCCGATTCAAAGAATTTCAGAGCTTGAAAATTCAAAACAGGCTGGAATGGATATGGCTGCGAAAATTAAAGAATATAGAAAAGAACACGGATACAATCCAATCTATATTGACGAGGTTTATTTTGCATTAAAAGATAAAGGAGGAGTTGATAAGGAAGAGATATATTATTCTACTGACGCGTTGAGAGATGAGGAGTATTTTACTCTAGATATTCATAATAATAACTGGGCTATGTTTTCGCTGCGTTACAGATATAAAAAAAATGTGTTTGAATTATCTGACAGTGATTAATTTTTATAATTTTCCCTATGCCTACTAATAGGGAACATTTTGTTGAATAAAAAATTTGTTATTATTAAATTGCCTGTAGAGAAATATTCTTCCGAATATTTTTCACCGGAAATTGCCGATTTTTATTTCTTGTCCCGCCTTGGCGGGATGCAGGCAAAACCCAGCAAAAACCCGTCAAGATTATAAAAATTCTGGAAAAATTATTAAAGCGGAATTGTTTTTACAACAATACAGAAGCTAAAAGTTCATCAGAGATGAAAAAATGTAAAATTACATTTTGCCGATTTTGAGGTAAACTTTTTAATTATAAATCAAAAAAATTATCGAAATTATATCCAATATAATAAGCGTTGGTGTAAGCTCTTTGTACTTCCGCAATACTAATTTTATTATTGTATAGCTTATCAAACCGAATACAATTCCCTCATTTATAGAGAATGTAAACGGAATCATTATCATTGCAATAAAAGCGGGAAAGGAAATTTCAAAATCAGTCCAGTCTAAACGAGTCATAGGTATCATAAATAAAGCGCCGACAATAATTAATATCGGTGCTGTTGCTATAGCCGGAATTATAGAAAGCAGCGGCGAGAAAAACATGCATGGTAGAAATAACAACCCGCCAACGACTGCCGTCAGTCCTGTTCTGCCGCCTTCGCGGATACCGGTGGCTGATTCTATATAAGCTGTGCCTGCGCTCGTTCCAAAGACTCCGGAAATGACGCTTGAAAATCCATCAGCTATTAACGATTGTTTTACATTTCTCGGCTGTCCGTCTTTATCAAGTAAGTTGCCCGCTTCAGCAATTCCCATAAAAGTTGAAATGCTATCGAACATATCGACAAATACAAAAGTAAATATTACTCCGATTGCGGAGAACTTTAACGCTCCGATAAAATCCATACTCATAAACAAAGAAAAATCGGGCTGAGCAAATATGCCGTTAAAAGTTACAAGCGTTGGTGTTCCGAAATTTACTGCCGATGCATCTCCCCATAATCTTCCTATAGGAATTGCAAGAATTGTTGTGAAAATTATTCCGAGTATCAGCGAAGCCGGGACTTTTTTTATAACTAAAATTATTGTGACTGCAAGCCCTATTAAAAATGTTGCTGTCATTGCATTCAGCGGAGCTTTGGATATAAGCGTTGCCTTGTTCGCAATAATGAAGCCTGAGTTTTCAAGTCCTATAAGTGCGATGAACAAACCGATTCCCGATGCAAGCCCCATACGAACTGAATGCGGAACAGCTTTAAGAATGTGCACACGGATATTTGAAAACGAGAGAAGCATTATAATAACTCCGGACCAGAACACAGTACCAAGCGCAGCCTGCCAGCTCATTCCCATACCAATAACGGCAGTGTAAGTAAAGAATGCATTTATCCCCATTCCCGGCGCAACGATGATGGGATTGTTTGCATAAAGCCCCATAGCAATACTGGAAAAAAAGCAGACGAGAACAGTTGCTGTCAGCACTGCTGAGAAAGGCATTCCCGCATCTTTAAGGATGGCAGGGTTCACGACTATAATATACATGCATGCAAGGAACGATGTAATTCCTGCAAGCACTTCGATGCGAATTGTTGTGTTGTTCTCGCGAAGGCGGAAGAAATTTTGCATGAGTAAAATTATTCTCGAAAAACTAAATAATATTTATTGATAAAGCAAATTAAAATTGATAACTTAATAAGTTTATGTCTAAATTTTAATTAAAGTTATGAGCACTAATATTGAGTGCAATATTCTCGCAGATACATTTGAATCTGTACGCGCCCTCACCAAAAGTTTTTTATCCATGGTTGATGAATCACAGATAAATGACACACCAATTCTTAACGGAGTTGAGTTAAATTCTCCATATTGGATAACAGCTCATCTTGCATGGGCGGAAAGCTTTTTAATCTATAATGCACTTGGCGGAGATACGAAAAAATACGATTGGCTGAATGAATACGGATTCGGAACCAAGCCCGCCAATATAAAAACAAGACCACCTTACACTGAAGTACTGCAGGTTTTTGATGAAGTCCATACTGATTCAATGGCGCATTTAAGAGGACTTGATGATTCATTTCTCAATGAAAAAAATAAATTCGGAATGACATTTTCCGGCAAGGACGATAACAGGATTATAGTGCACCATGCAATAAGGCATGAGCCGATGCATGTCGGGCAGTTAACATGGTTTATGAAATCAAAGGGCTTGCCCACAGTTTAAAATTTTTTTATGAATTTTTTAGATTCAAAGATACAGGATTACGCGGATAAGTATACAAGCCCTGAAAGCGATGCGCTTCGTGAACTTAACGAAGATACTCATGCTAACGTTGCTTCGCCCAATATGCTCAGCGGACATATACAGGGTAGAATCCTTGCTATGATAAGCAAGATGATAAAGCCGAAATATATTCTTGAAATAGGAACGTATACAGGCTACTCGGCAATTTGTTTATGCGAAGGACTGGAGTTCGGCGGCAGGCTTATCACTATAGATATAAACAGTGATATGGAGGCTATCAACGAAAAATATTTTGATAAAGCAGGTGTCTCGGGCAAAATAAAAAAACTGACGGGTAATGCTCTTGAGTTAATACCGAAACTTGACCACGGAATTGATCTGGTTTTTATAGATGCAGATAAAACAAACTATGCAAACTATTACGATATGGTTTTTGATAAGATGAATGCCGGCGGAATTATTCTTGCTGATAATGTACTATGGAGCGGAAAAGTGTTACTTGGAGAAAAAGATATGGATCACGATACAAAAGCTATTGCAAAGTTCAATGAAAAAATAATGAACGATAACAGAGTTGAAAATACTCTTCTGCCTGTAAGAGACGGGCTAATGGTTATACGAAAAAAATAAATTAAACTTATCATGAAAAAGTATTTATTCTTAACATTGACAATTTTACTCTTTGCAAATTTTTCTTTTGCGCAGAGAGATACCCAGGGAGATACAATAACAACTGCTTCAGGATTAAAGTATATTGTAGCTAACGGCAGCGGAGAAAAACCGACCGTTGCGGGAATGGTTGCAATTGTTCATTATGACGGCTATCTGCTTGACGGAAAAAAATTCGATTCATCGCGCGACAGGAACGAACCGCTTGAATTTGTACTCGGTGAAGGACAGGTAATAAAGGGCTGGGATGAAGGTGTTGCACTTATGAAGATAGGTGACAAATACCGATTTATTATTCCGTCAAATCTTGCCTACGGCTCAAAGGGCGCCGGCAATGTTATTCCGCCCGATGCAACATTGGTTTTTGATGTAGAAGTGCTGGGTATTGATAAGGCAAGAAAATCCATAGCTTCTGAAATGCTTATGACAATATTTGAGAAAAATCTTGATGAAGCAATAAAAAGATACTATGAAGCAAAAGAAAAAGAATTTGATGATTATAATTTTAAAGAAGGCCAGCTGAATGAACTCGGCTATAATCTGCTGCAGGGACAAAGATATAATGACGCAATTAAAATTTTTGAATTAAATATAAGTATGTTTCCTAATTCTGCAAATGTTTACGATTCAATGGGAGAAGGCTGTATGTTAAAGGGCAGCAAAGAACTTGCAATATTAAACTACAAAAAATCATTGGAGCTGAATCCAAATAACGATAACGCAAAAAAAATGCTTCAGCAGCTTGAGGCCAAATAAGAACGGAAAGTATGTCCAATATAGAAACCATATATACAGGAATTGCAGCATCGCCCGGAATTTCCATAGGGCATGCTTATGTTTATACGCGCAATCAGATAAAGGTTAGTTCCGATATCATAGCAGAAGGCGATATAGAAAAAGAGCTTGATGAATTTAAAAAAGCTATTGAGTTTTCTGTAAAGGAGTTAAATAAAATTTATGCAATTTCTAAAGAGAGAATCGGCGAGAAGAAGTCGCAGATATTCGATGCGCAGCTTGAAATCCTTAACGATAAATATTTTTTAGAAAGTGTAGTAAGCCGCATTATAAAAGATAAACGCACTGCGGGATATATTTTTGATGACGAGATTTCAAAGCTTGGAAAAATATTACTCGCTGCCGAAGATGAATACATGAAGGAAAGATTTTCCGATATAAACGATGTGAAGAACAGGGTAATCCGAAATATGAAACGCGAGAAGCTTGTTTCAAAGGTAGAAGAGAATTCTATCATTGTTGCGCACGAGCTTACACCTGCCGATACAATATTATTCAGCAAAAGAAAAGTTCAGGGATATATAACGGATGTGGGTGGAATCACTTCACACGCTGCTATTATTTCCCGCGCGCTTAGAGTTCCTGCTGTTGTGGGAATGAAAAATGTTTCACATGCAGTTACTACCGGCGAGCTCATTATAATAGACGGCTACGACGGCATTGTAATAAGGCATCCTAAAAGCGAGACGATCGAAGGCTATGTTACGAAACTTTCCGAGTATAAAGAGTACGAAAGAAAACTTTTTGAAGTAATAGATCTGCCCTCTGAAACTTTAGACGGCAAAAAAATTGAGCTTACTGCTAATATAGAGTTCGATGAAGAAATAGATTTCGTTACAACTTATGCCCATTGCGGAATAGGCCTTTACCGCACGGAGCATTTGTTCATAGAAAAGGGCGACTTCCCCTCTGAAAAAGAGCAGATAGAAGAGTACACTCACATTGCAAA
>JBHEKU010000306.1:0-8034 GCA_041859205.1 Ignavibacteria bacterium
GGGCATGATGAGAGAGATATGGAGTTTGCGAAGAAATTTGATCTGGAAATCATACCTGTAGTAATCCAGGATGAATATAAGAATACAGCTTTCAAAAAAATTAAATCTGAAGACGGTAGTGAGATTATTATGTCCGGTCCCGGAATTGGTATGATTGATGGTAAGATGGATAATGAGTTCCACAACTTTTTAGAAGATACAAGGAAAGGGGATGTGTGCTTTACAGGCGAAGGATATGCTTTTAACTCGGGGTTTTTAAATGGTCTTACAACAGAAGAAGCTAAGAAAAAAATAATTAACTGGATAGAAGAAAATAAATTAGGAAAGCGAAGTGTGAATTATAAACTTCGTGACTGGCTGTTTTCACGTCAAAGATACTGGGGTGAACCGTTTCCTATTGTGCATCTGAATGACAGTGAAACTAAGGCATTGAATGAAAATGAATTGCCCCTTCTTCTTCCTGATGTCGAATCTTACAAACCATCCGGTACAGGTGAGTCACCTTTAGCTAATATTATTGACTGGGTAAATGTTACAGATAAAGAAACGAAAAAGATAGCAAAGAGAGAAACTAATACTATGCCTCAGCTTGCAGGTTCAAGCTGGTATTTTTTAAGATTTATCGACCCGATAAACTCAGATGTCTTTGTTGATAAAGAAAAAGAAAAATACTGGATGCCTGTTGATTTGTATATAGGCGGCTCTGAGCATGCCGTTGGTCACTTGCTTTATGCAAGACTATGGCAGAAATTTTTATATGACTTAGGTTACGTTTCGCACGATGAGCCGTTCAGAAAATTATTTAATCAGGGAATGGTGCTTGGTGAAGACGGACAGAAGATGAGCAAGTCAAGAGGGAACGTTGTTAATCCCGACGATGTGATTGAACAGTTCGGTGCAGATTCATTGAGATTATTTGAAATGTTCATGGGACCGCTGGAAGCAGCAAAACCATGGAGCACTACAGGTATAGAGGGAATGAACAGATTTCTGAAAAGAATATGGAGATTAGTAGTTGATGAAGAAACCGGAAATCTGAAACCGAACATTGTAGATGAAGAACCTGAATTAAGATTGAATAAACTTCTGCATTTCACTATAAAGAAAATTACGCATGATATAAACGATATGGATATGAAGTTCAATACTTCAATTGCTCAGATGATGATATTCACAAACGAATTGTACAAGGCTGAAAAGATAAGCAAAGAGATTTTAAATACGTTCGTTCTGTTGCTCTCTCCGTTTGCTCCTCACATAGCAGAAGAGCTTTGGAACGCATTAGGAAATAAAGAATCTCTCAGTTATCATTCATGGCCGAAATTTGAAGAAGAGCTAGCAAAAGCAGATATGGTAACTGTCGTATTTTCTGTGAACGGAAAGGTGCGGGGGAAAAAAGAAATGCAGCCTGACCTCAGTGATAAAACGCTGGAGCAGGAAGCACTTGATGACCCGAATGTGATAAAGCATATTCTTGGCAAGGAAGTGGTGAAGATAATTGTAGTGAAAAATAAAATGGTAAATATAGTTGTAAAATAAATCTATTCTCGTTCCGATGCTCCAGCGTCGGAACGTTAATATTATTTCGGAAGATTTTCCAGCAGCCATTCTTTGCTGGCAATATTCTGTTCATTTTCCAAATCATATCTCAATTCAAGCAGTTTCGATTTCGTTAAGTTATTAGGGTTCACCATTTTCTGAAGGTATAAAAAGTACTTCCAGTATAACTGATAGCTTTTCTTTGATATTTTATTTTCATTCCTTTTTAAATAATGCTTAACCGAATCTATCAGATAAAACTGAGCATTCATTTCCTTCTGCATATAGTAAATCTTTGACTGCAGGATTTTTGATTTCAGATAAAAAATACTGTTCAGGTAATCTATTTTATTGATGATATTCAAAGCCTCGTCGTAATTTTTCTGCGCAAAAAGTATCTGTGCCTTTGCAAGGCTTATAGTATCTTTTTTGAATTCGGGAATTAATTTGCTTTTATAATCGAATAAAAATTTCTCGGCAAATTTTATGTTGTTTACTCCTATAGAAGCTGATATTGCGTTCTGAAAATCTATGTGGTTTACAAACGGCAGTTTTTTGAATATAAAATTTTTCTCTGTCAGTCTGTAAATTTCAAATCTCTCCTGCTGAAACTTTGTATTTCCTTCGTTGCATTTTTCCAGCGTATAATTCATCAACGCGCTTATGAAATACTCTGCATTATCCAGTGAAAGATTATCCATCTTTGAGAAAACAAAATTTTTTAATTCATAATAATATTCTTCTTCATCATGTTTCCAGATAGTCATCAATACAAGATAGTTGAGGTATATTATCGGGTGGTCTTTTTTAAGAGACTTTGAGTTAAGCTCTATGTAGTTTAATATTTCCTGTGAAAAATATAAGTCCGCTTCGCTTTTAAGATTACTCTTTCTATAGTAATATAAGAAGTGAAGCATGCTAAGCTTGGATATAATAAAATGCAAATCAAGATTTTCTGATACAATCTGTATATCATCAGGGAGTTTTTCTTCATTCCTTTCAAGTTTAAAATGAAACTTTGAAAGTTCAATCTGCATATTATTTAAATAAAAATTCTGGTCTCTGTCAAAGTCTTTTGGCAGTGACTGCTTTATCTTTTTTGAATGCGCCTCAAAATTTTTAGGAAGATTTTTTTCTGTAAAATTCTTCAAAAGACTGCTGCTCATATAGAGTTCATTTTCTTCCATCATAACCTGTGTATAAAATCTTTCAATCATCCTGCAAAACTCCGATATAAGACTTCTTACTTTATTTTGCTTATTACTGCTTCCATAAAGATGCCGGCTTAGATGTTCTATATCTATTTTATCAAAATAAGGAAAGATTTTCTGCAGATAATTATAGAAAGTAATGAGCGCCTGAGTTTTATTAAAATATGGAGAACGCAGGAATTCCCCTAATTTTTTAAAGTCTTTTTCACTTAAGCTTCCTGCCAGCTCTAAAAACCTGGTTTCTTTCATTTTAAATATAATATTATCAGTAGTTAAGACGAGGTTAAAATTATGAAAATATGTCTTAGTTAAAAATGTAATAAATTTAACTCAAAATGCGTAAAAAACACTCTTTTCAAATGATTTCTAATTAAGAAATTCAATTTGAAGAATTTTTTACCTGTAAAGTAAGATTTTTTTCGCAAAAAAAATCTTTGTTTTGAATAGGAATACATAAGTATTTTAGAATAACTAAAAAATAATCATGTTCAAAATACTTATTTCAACATTTCTGTTTTTTTGTGTTTCGTTGAATCCGGCATATTCCACATTCATTAAATCACAGTATATATTTGATGCAAATAATATAAGAACGAATGTTTGGAATACCGGGGTTTTATTTCAGGATTTAAGCGCTAATAATACGCCCGGATTTGAATGGCCAAAGTTTTCCGGAAAGAATGCTATATTCACTTCCGGACTATCGATTGCCTGTATGATAAATGGAAATCTAAGAATGGCTAATGCAACTTACAACGGTGAGTATGCTCCCGGGTATGTTGATGTGCTTCAGCCATTGAATCCGAAATTTAAAACAAACTCTGCATTCAATTTATATAAAGTAAAAGCAGGTGATACTCAAACTTCAAATCCTGATTATGCTAACTGGGGACTAATGGTGCCTTATGGAGCTCCATACGAAGATATAAATAATAATGGAACATTTGAGTTAAATACAGATAAGCCCGGAGTTCCCGGGGCAGACCAGACAATTTTTGTTTGCATAACAGATGCCGATCCATCAAACCATAATTCTTCTGAAGGATTTTCCGGCGGAACTCTCCCCGTATTTGCAGAAGTGCACTTGACTCTATGGGGTTACAATCTTCCAAACCTGGAAAACATTTTATTTACCAGATATGAGATTATTAATAAATCAGGCAGAGCCTGGACTAATACTCACTTCGGATTATATAGTGATTCCCATTTAGGAAATCCGTCCGATGATTATATAGGCTGCGACTCTGCATTAAATTTAGGTTACACCTATAACGCAGGAAATATTGATAGCGCTTATGGCGCAAATCCTCCGGCAGTCGGCTTTAGATTTTTGAAAACTCCATTATATAAAAGTTCTCAGTTAGGCATGACAGCTTTTAATTACATACTATCGTATAATTTTTTAAATGAGTGTTTAAGTAATTACCCGGGTTTCCCGGGAAATTCATTTAGCATTCTAAGAGGATTGAAATCAGATAGTTCGGGATGGTTAAACCCCACAACAAATCCACCATATAGAACAAATTATTGTTTCTCAGGGAATCCTGAAGATTCATCAGGATGGACGGAATATAAAGGAATAATATGCCGCAACGGAAATTTAATAACCAGTGTACCCGGGAATAAAAGGTCTATGATGGTCACAGGGTCTGATTCGCTTACGGTTCAACCGAACAAAAAATTCAATATAGTTTTTGCAACAGTGATAGAGAGAGGGAGCAGTAATCTTAACTCTGTAACGAAGATAAAAAATCTTTCTAATATTGCAAAGATTTTTTATGATAATAATTTCAATTACAGTGATGATGATATTTCGTTTATTCAAAGCATCCCTGAAGTATCTCCGGTTTATTCATTGAGTCAGAATTTCCCCAATCCATTTAATCCCGCAACAAAAATTAAATTTTTTATACCGGAAAATACTTTTACATCATTAAAAATTTATGATGTAACCGGAAAGGAAATTGCTGTGCTCGAAAATAAAATTCTGGCAATAGGTGAATATGAGTATAGGTGGAATGCAGCAAATCTGCCAAGCGGAATTTATTTTTATAAATTGGAAACAGAAAGTTTTACACAAACAAAAAAAATGATTTTAGTTAAATAAATGACGGACGGGGAAAAGAATATCTTAATTTTATATCGATAATAAATTCGCCTTTATTATCGTTTATTGCTGCTCCTATTGCAATAGTATTTAGATATTCTTCCCCGTCGGATTTTTGTTACAATGAGGATGATTCAGTCGCAAAAAAAGAGGCAGTCCCCCTGCACAGGCTTTATAAGCCAAGGCAAACATGAATCATTTATCTCGAATTCTCTCTGACAGATTGGAAACCCGTCCCAGTGGGAGTTTAATCTGTCAGGAGATTTTAAAAAAATTATTACTGTTAAAAATATTAAGGAAAGAAAATGTGAAAGGCGTGATAACAAGAAATTAAAAATAATTAAATACCCAGTTTAAGAAATGGTCTCCCTGATATCTTTGCGAGAAGAAAACCTGCAGACCGTTTTTCATCAATGTCTGATAAATATCAGTTGAAGATTTTTTTACGAGCTTATTATAATCCGTATTAGGAAACATTGCAATCACGCTTCCCATATTGTAACCCGTAGGAATACTATCCTTTGGAGCGGTTATTTTTTTTGTAACGTTCTTAAGAGAATCCGGTACTTTTATTTTTGATGTATCAGCGATATTTTGTACTTCATATTTATAAAGCGAGTCTCCTCTGTACAAAATCATATCTTTATTAGATTTTGTGTCCCGTAGTTTGAGTTCCAGATTATATACTCCGCTTTCAAACGGCGGCTTACCAAATACACTGGAGTATTGCAGCATAGCGAACGGTTTCAGTACTACAATATTTCGAACAGTATTGTTATCAATTAAATCTTCAATATTTCTATCGGAGAAAATTCTGTTCTCTATTGTAAACACAACTGAATCTTTATCGACAGGTTTTATATTTACGATGGATTTATATCTTTCAAAATCAAAGTTAGCGTAATCAAGACTATCAATAATATTCCTGTCTGTAGCTCCCCATTCAAGAGTAATTGTCTGAGGGTTTAATCCAAAATTTGAATTATCAATTTCAAATTTCTTCAGTGCAAGAGTTTTATTATAATTAACCTGTTCAGAATTTTCTTTTAAAGAAATTATTTTCTCCTTAAAAATTGAGAAAGTCGAATCGTTAAGATAATTTGATCTATCTGTAATGTAATATATTCTATAATCTCCTATCTCTTCATTTTTAAGACTGAGCTTCTTTAGTTTCTCAATAAAGCTTTCGCTTCTGACAATTGCTATCTGAATTTTAGAATCATCAAGATAAGTTTTTACGTCTAAAATATTTAGTTCGTTATCAGATTTTTTAACTTTAGATTTTGCTTTTAGCTCTGAGTTTTTCTCGGCAAGTTTTCTTTTATTCTGAGCAATGAGTGTATCTAAATTTCCGAGCAAAAATTTATCAGGGGAATTTGATAATGTTTTTATTGCCCAGATATCGAAGTATCCGTCAACCTCTTCAAAATAAACTTTGCCTTCAGGCTTAACATAGCCGCGCTCGAACTGACTCTTTAATAAATTACCGACTTCAAATGTATCTTCTCTGAAAGGCTGAGGATAATAAAAGCTCCATATAATATTAATGATAACAAATCCTGCAAGTATGGGAATAGCAAAATATTTTTTTATTTCATAGCACTGCTGAATTGCAAACGGAACGAAGAGCAAAGCATTCATTACAATATAACGTGAAACCATATTTGTTCCGCCGGTGCCCGCCATACCATGGAATATCAATAGAAGAAGCTGAATGAGATTGAACAGGGCAAAATATTTTGTAAGCTCATGGTTCTTTCCGCGGAAAGTATCGTAGATTTTTTTAAATGCAAATACAGTTGTGAAAGGAGCTATATATAAAATAAATGTCGGATACTGAACTAATCTCTGAAAGAAACTGGATTTATCAAACTGCTCAAATATTTTTGTCGTTTCTTTTGCAAAGAACATCACATCTTTATGGTCGATGTAATTTTGAAGTAACCACCATATAATTGTTATTCCCGAAATGGAAGCCAGCAAAACATTTTTTATAAACTCTTTGGAAATTTTTCTATCTTTGAAAAAATCCAACGCAACTAAAAATACAAGTGTTGCAGAGAAAAGCCATCCTTCATATCTGAAACAATTTGATAATGCAAAACTTACAGCGCATAGAATAAGATAAGAGTTTACCGTGCTGCCGGATTTTTTCCACTTAAGAAAATAATAAATTCCTGCTGTGATAAAGAAAAAGAAAACAGATTCCGGAAGTCCTGAAATACTAAGCCAGACCTGGAAAGGGAAGAAACAAAAAATAAGAGTTGAAAAGAAAGCTATGAATTTATTAAATGATAATTCAACCGCTTTATAAAAATATATCAGTGTGAAAAATGAAAAAATAAAATTAACGGTTAGCGCTGCCCAGAAGAGGTCTTTTATAAAAATCATAAAAAAGCCTTCCAACCAGAAATGCGGTGAAAGCCATACGCCGGCGCTTATTTCAGGATTCTGAAGCCATTCATAGGATTTTATCGTCCGGCAATAATCATCGGCAGAGAGCCAGCGGTAGCCAGAAGATAAAATTATTATCTGGAACAATACTTTTATAAAAAGCAGAAACACTATTAATAATGTGCTGCTTGAAATAAACTTATTGAAGTAATCTTTAAAACTATTTAAACTGTTATTTTGCAAAAACTTTTTTATTCCTTCTGAAATTATCTGGGTAATTTTATTCTGAATGTCGTTCCTTTGCCCGGGGAGCTGTCAGTAAGCGTTAATTTTCCGTCGTTATAATTCTCAATAATTCTTTTCGCAAGACTTAACCCTAAGCCCCAGCCTCTCATTTTAGTAGAGTAGCCCGGTCTGAAAACATCCTTTTTGTATTTTGAATCTATTCCTTTTCCATTATCTGTTACATCAATTGTGGTCTCTGAATGCTTCTCCGATATATTAAAAACTATCTTGCCGCTTGGCTTATCCATTGCATCGAGGGAATTCTTTAAAAGATTTTCAATTACCCATTCGAACAGATCTTTATTGATTTTTCCTTTTGCATCTTTTGAGCCGATTATTTCAACAACAACTTTTTTAGAAACAATTCCATCGGCAGATACCAATGTAGGTATTCTCTTTTCAAAATAATCTGCAACTTTTTTTATTACTTCATAAACATTTTCTTCTGTCAATGCAGGCTGCGAGCCTATCTTTGAAAATCTTCCCGCTATCTTATTC
>JBHEKU010000108.1:0-4074 GCA_041859205.1 Ignavibacteria bacterium
TCAGGCATAGGATTTGGTACAGCTGTAACTAAAATTGCAAACGAAAAGATTGTAAAATTCTCAGGAGCTGTAATTGCATTAATGGGATTAATCTTATCCTACAATTATTTTATACAATAAATTTTTCATTAATAATTTCTATTGAAGACATTCGAGATACCAATATTTTATCGAAGCCCCGTTATATCCAAAATTAAAAACGCGCGCAAAGTATCTGACCCGCGGAAGAAAGATTATTCTCCCACGGTGCTGGATTTTGGTCCTGTGCAGTTTTTAATAGCGAGGCATTTTGGTTTTTGCTACGGTGTCGAGAATGCAATAGAAATTTCCTATAAAGCAGTAGAAGAAAATCCCGATAAAAGGATTTTTCTTCTCTCTGAAATGATTCACAATCCCGAAGTCAATAATGATTTAATCCGCCGCGGAGTAAAATTTATTATGGAGACTAACGGCGAGCAGATAATTCCATGGGAAGAGCTTACTCCAAATGATATTGTTATCATTCCTGCATTCGGAACAACACTTGAAATTGAAGAAAAGCTTTCCTCACTTGGCATTGACCCGCTAAGATATAATTCGACATGTCCTTTTGTAGAAAAAGTATGGAACAGAGCGGAGACGCTCGGTATGCAGGACTACACAATTGTTGTTCACGGAAAATATAAACACGAAGAGACTAAGGCAACTTTTTCCCACAGCAAAGAAAATGCGCCGACAATGATTGTCCGCGATATGGAAGAGACGAAAATTCTTGGTGATTTTATTCTAGGTAAAATTTCACTGGATGAATTTAATAAATATTTTGATGGAAGACTCTCAAAGAACTTTGACCCGCTGACAGATTTTATTAAGATAGGTGTTGTAAACCAGACAACAATGCTTGCAACGGAAACACAATCGATTGCAGACTATCTCAAAAATATTATGATTCAGAAACACGGCGAAGCGCATTTAAAAAATCACTTCGCCGATACCCGCGATACTTTATGCTATGCAACACATGATAATCAAAGAGCTACATTGGGTCTCCTTGAAGAGCAGGCAGATATAGCCGTAGTTGTCGGAGGATACAATAGCTCGAACACATCTCATATTGTCGAGCTTTGTGAAGAAAAGCTTCCTACTTATTTTATTTCATCTGCTGATAAAATTATTTCGGATGAATTAATTTCACATTTCAATTATCACACTCACGAAGAGTTAGCAACAAAAGATTATTTACCCCGTAAATATCCATCAAGGATAATTCTCACAAGCGGTGCCTCTTGTCCCGATGCAATTGTTGATGATGTTTTACAAAAGTTGTTATCATTCTATCCCGGGGCGAAAACCATAGATGAGATAATCCGAAACTTCAATTAAAAATTATGTCTCTGTGGAGAGTTATACTTGCAATTATTCTCCCCCCTTTAGCAGTTTTTGATAAGGGATGCGGCTCTATTGTAATCGTTCTTCTTCTTACTATTGCAGGCTGGGTTCCGGGAGTAATAGCTGCGTTAATTATTTTAAATAAAAACGAGTAATTTAAAAGGCGGTTGATCACCGCCTTTTTTATTTAACAACTTTTTATCTGCTTAAATTATTTTACCAACATCATTTTTTTTGTTTCAATGAACCCGTCCGTTTCAATTTTGTAAAAATAAATTCCCGATGATAATCTTCCCGCATTAAACTCCACACTGTAACTTCCTGCTTTTTTCGAATCGTTTACAAGTACTTCAACTTCTTTTCCAAGCATATCATATACTGCAAGCTTTACAACCGATTCTTTCGGAATTGAAAAATTTATTTTTGTCGAAGGATTAAACGGATTTGGGAAATTCTGCTCCAGCTCAAATTGGCCGGGTAGTGTACTAACTGTAGGCTCAATACCGGTAAGCGGTGTTGTTTGTATTCCCCATCCGTTCAATACTCCTAAATCACCCACGAATGCATCAACTATTTTTAATTTCCACCAACCTTGTCTTTGTGTTCCGGTAAAAACACTTAAAGAGTTGGCAGGTCTTATTGAGGGACTGAAAGGCGCAAAATAATATGTTGCAGATGTTATTGTTGTATCGGCGCTCATGCTGAATATAGTATTCATATCAATCCCATTACTTCCGTTACCGGCTGGTGTCAGCACTACTGAAATTCCTGTAGGTCCGGTTAATCTTATCCCTCCGCTAAATAAATCTGAAACCCAGGTGTGATTTATCAGAACGAATATCTTTAATGAAGTAACCAACCCGGGGCTGCCAATATATACGGAATCTAACACTCCGGCAGGATTATTATCAGGTATAGAAACTCTCTTATAATTTACTGCGTAGCTCGGTCCTGCAAAATCATTAACATCATCTCTTAGCAATGGGGAGTTCGATACTCCGGGTATTTTGGAAGAAACTATGACAGAAGTTCCTCTGAAATTCATCACCTGAACAGGAAAATTCAAATTTATATTTTCTACCTCGTTATAATTTTTTCCGTTGAATCCGAAAACAGCAAGCGAACTAATTGCGGGATGACCGGCTGTATTGAAATCAATATTTTTGTACATATTCGCTTTTATCTCTGCGCTTGTACGGACTGTATTTTTCCAGTTCCTTACTTCATCTATATAGCCTGAAAATTTATAAGAAGAAAAATCTACAGCGCCGTAACCTCCTATGAATAAACTATCGGGATTATTTGGAATAGGCAGTGAACCTGTAAAAGTTTTAGCTGCCACTGAGTCACCATTTACATATAATTTCGCCATGCCGTTTGCAGCATTGTATGTTGCAGCTACATGAACCCACTGACCAGTTGCTAATGCGCTTGCTGTAACACTTATTGTAGAACTGTTACCTGCATCTCCTAAAAATGTACCTGTACTGAAATACAAAGTTGAGTTCTGAACGTATAGTGAATAATCTGCTCTGTTAGTTCCCCCGCTTTTATTTACGATTCCCATAAACTGCCCGGCAATATTTATTTTTCTTATCCATGCTTCCAAAGTTATGGCAGTAGTAGAGTTTTGTCCTTGGTAATTCGGCGATGCAAGGTAGCCTTGTGTGCCGTCAAAGTAAGCTGAACTATTATATTCAACATAATTTATAAATTTATCACTATAATTTTTGTAAGTAATATTCCTTGTTATTCCATTCGCAGAAGGCATAATTTCATCGAATGCATATGGTATAATGTCTCCGTTTAATCTGTAAGCTGCGATTAAATTTTTATAATAATTTGTAGAGCCTCCCCCTGTTAAAGGTACTGCTATTGCCAATGGAGTGAACCTGTAATAAGAGATTGTTGATTGCGATAGAACTGAATTCCATATCGTGACTTCGTCTATCATTCCACTAAAAAATAATCCCGGTAACCCGGAATTCACATCAGCACCAATTCTAAGTGAATCAGTTGTTGACGTTATTGCTCCTGTCATAACAGTAGAGGTACCGTCCTGATTTCCGTTTACATAATAAGTAGTCGTGTTTATTCCGTCATAAGTTACGGCAACGTGAGTCCATGTATTTAACGGTATGGTAGTATTTCCAAATGCCGTAAAATTATTTTTAATAAATTGCAGCTTGCCATTACCTAAACCAAAGGCAAAACCTGTTGTACGATTTTTTCCGATTATTGTGTTAAAAGCACCTTCCGATGCAGGATTTATCCATGCCTCTATTGTTATTGCCGAAGGATTTAGTTTTGCTGAGTTGGGCACAGCTATGTAAGAGTTTGTACCGTTAAATACAGCCGCCTGATTATAATTGTATTGGGCTTTGCTTTGCGAAATAATACAAAACAATAATACAAATAAAATTGAGATTTTGATAATTGCTTTCATGAGATTTTTCCCGTTTTTAATTACATTAATAAAAATGTTCATCAAATCTAGGATTTAGACCTCATCGAAACAAAAACAATTTTTTTAATTATAGCAATTTTTTAAGCGTTGGATAATCAAGATTGTTCGCTTTATTGCTATTTTCGAGGTTTTCTAAATCACCCAAATATTAAAATTCAGAATCTCCCATGCCTTGAAATTCTCGTATGAAATGGCTACTTTGTTTATTAGTATAAAACAACGTTGTTAATATTTAATAA
>JBHEKU010000266.1:0-4540 GCA_041859205.1 Ignavibacteria bacterium
GTGCAGATATCTGAGAACGAAGGAAAGACATGGAGAAACGTTGCAGCAAATATAAGCGGGCTGCCGAGGTACTTATGCATATCGAGCATTGAGCCAAGCAGATTTGACAGGAACGTTGTGTACATAACTGTTGACGGTCATGCAATGGGAGATATGAATTCGTATGTTTATAAGACAAGTGATTTGGGAAAGACATGGAGAAAGATTTCAACAAATGATATTAAAAGCTTTGCGCATAAAGTAAAAGAGGATTTAGTAAATAAGAATTTATTGTTCGTGGGTACGGAGTTCGGTTTGTTCATGAGCATTAACGGTGGAATGGACTGGGTGCAGATGAATTCCAAAGTGCCGAATACTCCTGTGAGAGATATGGTGATTCACCCTGTTACAAATGATTTAGTATTAGGAACACATGGCAGGGGAGTAATTATCATCGATGACTTAACGGGAATAAGAAATGTGAGCTCGAAGATATTGGAATCGGATATGGCATTGGTGCCGACGAGACCTACTATATGGACTGATGAAAATAACGGCGGGGGATTTCCGAATCAGGCAGGGAATTTCAGAGGAAGCAATCCGAATACCGATGCTTTGATATTATATTATCTGAAAGAAAGACCAATGACTGAAGATGTTAAAGTGCAGATACTTGATGATAAGGGCGAAGTACTGCAGACTATACCAGGCTCGAAGAGAAAGGGACTGAATAAAGTTTACTGGGATATGAGAATGAAGCCGCCTAAAGTTGCATCAGGCGCGAGATTAGATTTTGGCGGATTCACCGGTCCGGAAGTGCTGCCGGGAACTTACAAAGTGAAGCTGATAAAAGGTGATAAGACAGTTGAAGGTACTATAGAAATTAAAGCAGACCCGAAATCTGTACATACAGAGGAAGACAGGGAGATACGAAGAAAGTATCTGATGGATAGTTATAAGATGACAGAAGAACTTGCATTCCTTGTTGATAAACTGAAGAAGGCTGAAGATGATGCGAAGGACAGAGAGAAAGGAATTGAAGACGGCAGCTCCTTAAAGGCAGATTTAAAGGACTTCTCTGATAAAGCCGAAACAGAAAGAAAAAAACTTACGGAGACAAAAGAGGGGACGGGCATCATCGGAGAAGAGCAGCTGCGCTCGAAGGTGAGTGATGTATTTACTACTATACTTTATTACAACGGCAGACCGACAGAATCAATAATGCAAAGATATGAAGGGTTGTTGTATGAGCTGAATTTATCCAAAGAAGCAGCCGAGAAATTATTTAAGGAGCCGCTGAATAATCTTAATAAAAAATTAAGAGATGCAGGCAAGCCGGAGATAATTATTAACAAGGATACAAAGGTACCGAATTAATTGCCGGTTATCAGTTGAAAGTCGTCAGAAAAAAATGCCTGAAGGATTTAATCCCTCAGGCATTTTCTATTTTTACTTCACTAGTATCATTCTTTTTGTATCTACAAAATTATTGGATTCCAGTCTATAGAAATAGATTCCGCTGGATAAATTTGAACCATCGAACGTTACAGAATAATTTCCTTCTCTTTTAAACTCACTAACAAGTTCTTTTACCATTCTTCCCACGACATCGTAAACCTTCAAACTTACAAAGCTTTCTTTTGGAAGAGAGAACTGTATATTAGTTACAGGATTGAAAGGATTTGGATAATTTTGATTTAGCTCAAATTGAACCGGTGTTGTACTGAAGCTTTTATTGCTAAAAGAATAGTTCTGATTTTCTGAGTTTACAAGATTATTAACGTCCTCTAATCTCATCGCTATAAGCTCTTTTTGAGTCATTGCGCTTGAAATCCCGGACATTTTTTGAGAAACCATATATGTCTTCAGTCCTTCGTATGCCCATTTCGCCATCATTTTTTTGCTGCTTTTATTCATCAAATTATAATAACCTTGCAAAGCAGAATGATATTCGCCTGTTACAATTTTGCAGTCCTGTAAAAGAAAATTCGCTTCTTCTGTGACTTCATTATTCGTCAAATTAACTGCAAGAAAATTTTCATAGAATTTTTTTAATTCAGTAAATTCTTTAATTTTAACTGATGCAGGAATATCCTTTTGAATGTAAAGTTGAGATGTGGCTGTAAATAATTTTCTTAGCGCATCAAGAGCCTTCATTCCGGAGTTCTCTACCAATAATAGTTCTTTGCACTTTTGAGATACTGTCTTATAATCTTTGGCTTTCATTCCGGTTTTTATTCCCAAGTATAAATCCGCGGTAATAGAATTTTTAGAAATCTGTTTTTGCTGAGCGTCCGGACAATAAAGATCAAAATAAACAATAGCATTATTTGAAAATGTTACATCAGTTGCATACGTAGCAGCATCTCCCGGAGATACAGGGGTCGCTCCTGATGAAAAATAAGAATTACATTGCTGTGGGAATGGGTTTGCAGGAGTGACTGCAGAAGAAAAAAATCCTTCGAAGTATTTCGATGCAGGATAATCGTTATTAGTGAAGGAATTGTTGCCGTTTTGAATATCAAAATCTCCACCTACCAGTAAAACACACGGACCTGAACTAACTGTAAATTCATTTTCTCCTTGTGGATAGTTTAAACTTAATAACGCTGTACTTACGGATTTGATCTGACCGCCATTTGCAGTTGATGTAAACTCATTCTGGTATACATCTGCGGTGCTGCTAAATCCGTATATTCCGGTGCCAAAGTCTGTAAAAATATTATTTTCAAATTCTCCGTTTAATATTCCGACATAGTAAACTCCCACTGCGCCACCAACCGTATGTCTAAAATGATTACCTGTCATTGAGAAACTTCCGTTTGGAGTTTGCCCATATCCATATTCCAAATTAACTGCTGAAGCAAGAGATCCGTTTACACCTATGTAACTGTTATTAATATCAACACTTGGTGTATAGTACATATGATAAAACTCGGAGTATAACAGCACTATTCCATATGCGCTTGTACTAGTAGAAGATACCGGATTAATAGTACAATCTGAAAAAGTAAATGTACGCGGAGAATAACCTGCTATAGTATATTTTAAGTTTGTTCCCTGATCTCTGACAACATTGTAAAAATCTGTATGCTTAATGCTTATATACCCTTTTTCAGTGATAATTCCGAACCAATATGCATCCTCATATCCCGTCATTAAGTTACGTACAGCTGATTCTCCAAAATCTACATCTAACACATCTTCATTTTCTATATATAGATAAGCCTCTTCACTGAAATAAACATTGCAATTATAAATTGAAATATCATAGCCGTTACTGAAGGTCGGGCATGTGACATAAACATTTTCAGAGCTTGCAGTTACATCTGCATCTAAATTGCCGCACAAGTATTTATCTGCCTTCACGGAAAAATTAAAAAAAAATAAACCTGCTATTACGAGTAAAAATATTTTGGATTTCATGATTTTAAATTTAAGTTTTATAAATGTTGTTGCCACTCCATTTTAAAACTTACCTGAATACCAAGTCTCTAAATAAGAGGAACATATAATTGTTATTACATGCATTTCTCCATTTTGCCCTTTCCCCCACATAAGTGCGGATTTAGTTTAACAAAGATAGATTACAATTGAGAATTAATTTTTGAAAAATGAATAGATTAATAAAGTAGAATAGCTAATAGGGGGAAATATGGTACAACATAAATACCAAGTGATTTAAAAGCAAGAGAATTTTTCATGTTTATCATTAAAAAATCATTAATATAATGTAACGAATAAACAAAATTTTGGAATGAAAATACATGATTAGAATTATTTAAGAAGCTTTGCTTCTAAATGCAGTTGAAACGGCTGGTTTTGTGTCTGTAAAAAAAGTTTATAATGAAGATTTCCGTTTTCTAATAAATATTCTCTGCGAGTCCTGACAGGTCTTTCATCGTTCCCAAAGTGAGTGCTTTCTAATACAAGTTTAAATGGAGATTCAAGTTTTCCTTTCAAAACTTCTGTTCTTCCATTGTTCTGAGCACTGATAAAAGTAAAAACGTCTTTTTCCTTTTCAAGAATAAAACCGAATTCGCGGTGCAGATGTCTGTTTTCATTTTTGAATAAAGTCTTCTGGTTAAATTCAATTTTATTTTCCTCGCCGCAGCTTTCAAAAGTCAATTCTTCTGTATAGTCAGTTGCGTTAATGGTTGGGTAAGCTGCATGACCTTCGCCCTTCCAGGTGCAAAGGAGGAATTGGAGTTGTTCAATCATTTATGTTGAAACGTTGCGAAGTAGGAGCTTCGCAACGAGAAAAGTGTTTATAAATTTAACATACAGTATTTTCTTTCTTCGCCATTAAGTTCAATGCGCTTCCTGCAAGGAACCATTTTATCTGCTGCTCATTGAAAGTATGGTTCAGCATTATTACATCTACATCTGCTTTCGGGTCTGCATGGATGACTCTCATTGTAACTCTTTCACCTGGAATTAAATCACGAACGTTTAATGAAATTCTGTCATCTTCAAGAATTTTATCGTAGTCCGTAGGGTCTGCAAACGTTAAAGGAAGCATTCCCTGTTTCTTTAAATTT
Organism: Ignavibacteria bacterium; assembly: GCA_041859205.1. Lineage (GTDB taxonomy): Bacteria > Bacteroidota > Ignavibacteria > Tepidaquicellales > Tepidaquicellaceae > JAFDZO01. The sequence goes on from JBHEKU010000266.1 coordinate 4,521, forward strand.
GTTTCGTGAATTCTTGCAAA
>JBHEKU010000024.1:0-5985 GCA_041859205.1 Ignavibacteria bacterium
CGGTTGGTGGAAATGTAGGAGTTTCAAATCCTTCATTTACTTGATATTGCGCTTTCAGCCCAATGAAAGCAGAAAATAGTAGTACGAGTAATAACGTTTTTTTCATTTTAGAGGACGTTTAATTAAATATATTAAAAAAAAATTATGTGAGTTAATAACCTTGTTATTAAAATTATACCTGTATAAAAAAACAAAGCAGGGGATCAATATTTCAAAGATTTGAGAAGGATGCCAGAAGTATTTCTCATCAGTTAGTTAATTGTACTAATTGATGAAAGATATTTTGAAATAGGAAATTTTTTGAAAATATAAAGACTTTTTGTATTTATGTTTTCTTTGTGGTAATCGTTTAAGGATGTTGATTTATGGTGAACACTTAACATTTTTCTTAGAGAGTTATTTTTGAAAAACTTATAATAAATCTAAAATAAATCCTAACAAAATCCTAACAAATTTAGGAGTTTTCAGATTTCAGAATTAAAGAACATAAATATGATTTGTGTAGTTTAGTGCATTCGTATTTTTGTGGCAGGAAAATACAGCGTTCAAAAATTTGAATAGGGATGTAATATAAATAAAAAAGCCCCTGCCTGATTCAACAATTAACAATTAACAGTTAACAATTAACAATTAACAAAAAAAAATGCTCTTGCCGATTTCGCAACAAGAGCATTTAAATTTGAACGTATAAGTTTAGTTTCTTTTAACAATTAATGGATATCTGTTAATTGTTAATTATTAATTGTTATTTGACAAGTACCATCTTCATTGTTCGTACGAACGATTGATTTCCGCCTGTAGCATTTATCTGGTAGAAATAAATTCCGCTTGAAAGCGATGATGCATTAAACTGAGCAGTATAGTAACCTGCAGATTTTGATTCGTTTAGTATCTGAGCCATTTCTCTTCCTGTCATATCAAAGACTTTAATCTGTACTTTGCTGTCGAAAGGCAGGTCGAAATTAATCTTTGTTGAAGGATTGAAAGGATTCGGATAGTTTTGTGAAATATCAAATTTTGTAGGAATACCAACATCTACTAAGCTTGAAAGCTCATAGTATTTGTAGTTACCATTGTAATCCATTTGTTTCAGTCTGTAGTTATATTTTCCTGTTGAAAGGTTTCTGTCTTCGTATGTGTAATTCTTGGCAGAGTTTGTTGTTCCGTTGCCTTGAACAAATCCGATTTTTGAATATGACTGTGAAGATGCTTCTTTTCGTTCTATCTCGAAACCGCTGTTGTTAACTTCAGTAACAGTTGACCAGTTCAGATTAACTACTCTTCTGTTAACTGTTGCGCTGAATGATGAAAGTTCAACAGGTACTAAGTTATCAAGATCACTCATTACGAAATATGAGAAGCTTGTCTGTCCGTAAAGAGTTAGTGTGTTTAATGTAGTATTAAGTGCATACTGTCCCGGACCTGTTCCTGCAACTATTGATGGAACCCAAGTAGTTCCGCCGTCATCAGATTTACCGATTCTTGCATCTGCTTCAGGAGATATTGGTCCTAACTGTGAATCATCATAATTCAAAGTAATGTCATATGAGTATCCTGCACCGCCTGTTGGAACGCATAGCCAATATGCATTACCGACTGTATATGCGCCCGTTCCGGGACCGTTAGTTCCGCCGAACATTTTAACTGACATTGAGGTCGGAGGTGTTCCGCCTGCTCCCCATGTAATTGTTGCAATTAGTTTTCCGCCAAATGTATATGTAGAAGTACCGCCTGCTACAGGTGCAACAGGTGATTCAACTGCATCCGGTGGAGTGGAAGCCGGAGTAACATTGTATGCGCCAATATCAGATGCGCCTGCTGCAATTGTTGTAGTTCTGGCAGCTCCTAAAATATCAACAGCTACAGTTGCGATAGGCTGACCCATACCACTTACATACCAGGCATTAGGGCTTGTTGCATCTATAACTAAATTAGTTGTTGATGTAAAAGCAGGATCTGCTGAAAGTGAGTTTGCATCTTTCGATGTAGTTGATTGCCAAACTGCTAATGATGGTCTGTCATTACCTCCAAATAGTCCGCCTGTAATCCCCAGAAAACCTGAAGCGCCTGTAACATAAAAATCATTATTATCTGAATTTAGATTTGCGTAAGTAAATGCAATTGTAGAGATGCAATAGCTTTTTCCCGTTGAAGCAGTTGTCTGGCTATTGTAGAAAATATTATTTTTAAGATTTATTGTATTGTCTGCTATTAAGGCAACACAACTGCTCGGGTAAGTTGCTCCAGCGCCTCTGTTTCCGGAAAGATAAACTGAATTATAGTAGCAGTTTGTTGTTGAGCCTGCACCTGCTCCAAGGAGTATTCCGCAGGAATAATCTGTTGCAGTGGCAGGGGATAAAATACCGCTTACCGAGTTATTAATAACATTGGTTGTGCCTGATGTTACTGTATTAATAACAATACCCATAGAAGAATATCCTGTTGCATTTGTATTTGTTACACCGCTTATAATATTTGATGACACTGTTGCATTTATTACATCGCTTCCTGTGAATGTAGCTATAGCGTTATTAGGTATTAAACCCAAAGCAATACCGAATGCTGTTCCGGTAAGAGCACCTAAGTTTTTATCTATACCGCCAATATTATTTCCTGAAATAACTATGCCATCTTCAAATCTTGCATATATACCGCCTATGGTTACGTTATTTGGATTGGTACCATTTATAACATTCTGACTGATAACTGTTCCTGTATTTTTTGTTCCGGCTGATGCACCTGAAGAGTATATTCCGTACTGAGTTTTAATTATATTATTATTCTGGAAAGTGTTTGAGTTGTTGGATGTACCGGTTGAAGTATTAGATAATGTCGTTCCACCTGAACCTGCTCCGAATAAAGTTGTAATATTGGTATTGCCGGTCAAGTTACAATTCTTTAGAGTATTGTTTGTACTTGCATCATTTCCTGCTGTTGTTTGCATCCATACAAGAGCACTGGCAGTGGAAACACTTGTAGTAGAAATAGTTAAATCTCTTGTAGTACTGCCGTTGTTCGAACCATCAATAATTACGTAGTCAGCTCCGTTTAATAAAACCGGTGTTGCGCTGCTTGATGCAATAGTTGGTGTAGAGCCTGCTGCCGGCTTAATTGTAATATTCCAATGTGCTGCGCCTGTATAAGAAACTGCATTTAATTGAGCAGCTCCGGTTTCAACAGTACCTTCAGGTTGTATTTGTAAAATAATATCGCCTGCTACTGCATTTGCATTAACAAAATCAAATGCTGCTTGTAAAGTCGTGTATGTACCTGTAGTTGTTCCTACAGTAAAAGTTCCTGTAAGAGAGTTGACAATATTATAAGTATTAGGTACTCCCGGGTCAACTGTTCCCGGAGGATTTGAACCGCTACCGCCGGATGGATTTGTACCTGCAACTCCATTATTATCCTGAGCTGCCACATAGTATTGAATAATATCACCGCTGGTTACACTTCCGCCGCCTACTGCAGCATAATCTATTGTCCATGTGTAATCATTACCTGCCTGAGACGGATTATTATCGAATACATAAGTAATGTCAGTAGTTTTTCTGTAATATAATCTTGGTTTATTTGCGCCGCCTGCAACACCTGAAGCATCTGTAATAGTTGCCGTTAAAGTTCTGTTAGTTGTTAACGGTGTATTAGATAGATTTGTATATGTAATAGAAGGAGGACTTAAATCAACCGGAATACCACCAAATTCATTTGCGCCGATATCAGGCGCAGTAGCAGGAAAAGAAAGATTGTTCGGATAACCTGTAAAAGGGAATCTTGCTATGTTGTAATAGTCATCAGAAATAAGCGGGCTTGCAACTGTTGTTCCACCGCTTTCGAGCTGTGTTGCAACTAAGCTATCCAGTTTCAGATAATGCGCATTCGAACCTGTTGTACTTCTGAATGTAAGAGCTTCAGATACAGAATTCGCATCACGGGGAGAAAGTCTCAATTTTAGAGCAGCAATCGTCTGGTCTGAATTTGTTCCGTCGTAGAAAAGTAAGTTGCTTGCGCTTGGTGTGCCTGCATAGAATTCGTTATTGTTTGATGATGCTCCATATGAAGTTAAACTCGTTGTAGTTCTTCTGTATGCAGTTACAATACCTGCACCGCTCGGTGTTGAAGTATTATAAAATATATTATTTCTAAGTACAACACTAGCAGAAGTGGAAGCAGATACTGCGCTTGAACCGAATAGCGCGCCGACGCTGGATGCTGCTATGTTTACAGAATTATTATACAGACTAATTGTTGTGCCGCCTGTAATATTGATTCCGTTAACCGGGTTTGCAGCATTTGCATTGATAGCTCTTAAATCACCAACCAGATTGTTAAACACATTAATTGTACCGCCTGAAATGGTAATACCTGAAACTGTTGATGAAGCATTGGTGCCTGATAAATCGTAAACTTTATTATTAAATATATTAGTCGCAGTTCCATTGGAAAAAGTAATACCTGATACAAGAGAAGCTCCTGTAGAAGAAAGTGTGTTTACCGTATTTCCATATAAATTTACAGCCGGCGAATTGTTTGCGCATGTAATCCCGGTTACTGTATTGCCTGTACCTATCGAAGATAAATTGCTGACGGTGTTATTTGCAATAGTAATAGGGTTTGCAGTTGCAACTGTATTACCTATAGTAATACCAGTAACAACACCCTGACCGGTTATGTTAGAGATAGTATTCGAATTTAGAGTAGAAGTAGTGCCGCTCCAGTATGTAAAATTCATACAGTTAACAGCGCTGGTACCACCTGTCCAGTTACTGAGTGTATTTCCGCTGACTATTCTTGAAGGTGCAGTGCCGCCGTCAGTGTAGTTAAGTCCGGTTAAAATTGTTCCTAATACAACTGTAATGTTGGAGAAGTTGTTATTCTGACAATTTGATTGCACGACAGTAGTAGATGAACCGTTATCTGTTACTAAAAGAACTGTGCCGCCTGCGCTTGTCTTTGAAAATGCTGTTACAATTGAGTTGCCGCTGACAGTCTTCGAGCCGCCGGCAAGAGCGAGAGTAAAAGTCTGAGAAATAAATGTAACACTTCCCGTTGTATTAACGGTAATGTTTGTAAACGTATTATTGTTTATTGCAGTTGTAAGATTAACGGCAGCAACCTGTATAAAAATAATAGCAGCACTGGCTGCAACTGTATGTCCCCAGTTATTAAAATCATTGTTGTTGACATTTAAAATACTTGTTGTACTTGCAGAGCCTGCAGGAATAGCAATACCCGTCATAGCACCTGTAGCAAGACCGCTTTTTAAAGAAATGCTGTTAAATGTAACATTATTTGTAAAGGTTGATGCCGGAACTGAGCTCGATGCTTGAACCTGAATACCATTCAAAGTACCTGCTGTTACACCGCCGACAGAACTTGTTACAGTGTTATATGAGCAGTTAAATCCGTTTGAGTTTCTAATTAAAATTCCGTTTACAGTTGTGGATACGTTTGCATAAGCTGAGAACGTTCCTGTCGTTCCGTAATTTGTAATTACGTTTCCTTGCGATAATAAAGAACCTCCGACATCAATTCCTGTATTCGCATCGGCAATAGCTGTAGGTCCGATAATAACAATACCCAGATTAATATTATCGATTGCATTACCATAAATTCTTAATCCGCTGTTTCCGCCTGTCGCTCCGGTTGCAGTAGCACTTACATTAATTACTGTTGCTGTATGAGTAGAGTTACTATATATACCAAATGTATTCTGGTACGTTCTGTTTAATGTGATTGTATTATTCTGTATAGTACAGTTTTGCGCTCCATCAGTTGCTGTTGCATAAAGCAATGCAACACCCCATTCAGTCATATTATTAGTTGCTGCTGCTGTAACAAGATTAGCAGCATTTTCCAGCATAGTAAATCCCTGAATAGTTACATAGTCAGAGCCTATTAATTTAAAAATACCGTCATTTAAATTACCAACTACAAGAGCATTGCTTGCAGTAATTGTGTTGCTGTTACCTGTTATGGTAATTG
>JBHEKU010000221.1:0-6676 GCA_041859205.1 Ignavibacteria bacterium
GTGAAGCCTTAAAAAGCATAGATTTTGTTTCATCGGGATTTATTTTACCAAGGTATTTTGATGTTTGCGTGGAAGCAGAGTGTATAGATGCCCCATGCGGAATCTTTCCTTTATTCACTACAGTGAATTTTACTATGTCGCCTTCATTTACAATTATATTCGGTCCGGGAATGCTTCCGTTTATAACAAATCCTTTGAACAACACTCCGGCGCCTATATATGCATCTCCTTCAGAAAGCTCAATTGTAACTTCGGCATCCGGTTTTGTATTGGCGTTCTGCGGAACGTAACTTGAGGTCGGAATTGGAAGACCGTTATCTCTGTTTATAATTTCAATGAACTGAGTTGTATCACTTTTATTTTGCGCAAACAGTGGAAGCTGAGTTTGCATTAAGCAAAAGAATGTAGTTATTAAAAATACTCTCAGTACTTTATTCGGATTCATATTCTTTGTGTTAATTTTCTTTTAAAATTTTATTTTGTTTTCTTTTAGCCTAACTGCGAAAAACCCATGTTGTAAAAAATAATTTTATTAATTCAAAAGTACTTAATGAGTAATCTTCACTCTCGTTTTGCGCCAATATTTGTTTCATACCTTCGTTTAATGGTTCCTCTTCTTTCACATAATTTTTCGGAAGTACAACTGAGTTTGCGCCGTCCTGATTTTTTATTGCTTCAAGCAGTTCCTGCCCGCCCAGTGTATTTGCTCTTTTCTCAATCAATTCCTGTTTAAAGTCCGCGTTGCACTTAGGGCATGCATATGACTCGGTAACAGTAAGTACATATAAAGCTAAAATAGTAAGACATATAACAAATAAATTCTTCATGGCAATTTTATTTTTGAATTAATAATAAAAGCAGTATAAGGGAAAATGTTATCATGGCTGATATAAGTAGCACTTTTATCCTGTTAAACTCCAAGCTTAGGCTTGGCAATAAATAAAGTGAGCTTCCTGAAGCAAAAATATTCACCTGTTCATTTGAGAACACAGCCGGGATTTGCAGTACAATGTCTTCAGGATTAGCCGGCTCTTTAGATGCGCTGTACAAAAAAATGCCAATCATTACAAACAGCAAAACTAAAAACGAGGAACCCATCCAGCTTGCATAGACTGACATATCCATTCCTTCGTCATTAGTTGTGCTTTGGGCAAAAAGATTTTGAGCTATGAAAGTTGCAGCAATTAAGATATATGTGAAATATTTTTTCATACCGGTTAGTTTTTTTGTTGATTAAAAATACTGACTATATATTTTTAATCCTTTGACCTATGTCAAATGGAGGAAATATTTTGGGGTGACTAAAAGGTAGGGTATTTAAGGCTGTTTAGATAGGGTATACCAATAATTTGGTATGAAGCTTTTAAATTTGGTCTATATTCAGCGGAATTCTTCAAATAAAAACAAAAGGCAGATAGATTTTATTCTACCTGCCTTTATCTGTCTTTTTGCTTTACAAACTTTATTCCAATTGTGTGCGTCCTAGCGGGCTCGAACCGCTGACCTAATGATTAAGAGTCATTTGCTCTACCAGCTGAGCTAAGGACGCGGTTCAATATCGTAAAATTAAGATTTGTATTCAATTCTTAAATTTACCTTTTATGCGTCGCTTATAAAAAATCATCTTAACCACAGAGAACACAGAGATTTTGACACAAAGGGCACAGAGATTTCAAATTAATCTGAATAAGAATTAAGAGAATTGAAGAAAGATTATTTTAAAAAATAACTAAAACAGGTATTAATTATCAACAAAGGATTTTTATAAGAATCTTAAAAAATAATTTAAATCGTTTCTGTGTTCTCTGTGTAAAACTTTGTGTACTCTGTGGTTAAATATTAAAAATCTCACTTCCTCTCAAACACAATCTGCTCGCCTTCTTTAAGTATTTTTACTCTGTTAAAATACTCCGGCTCGGCAGCAATTATTTCTTCCAATGCATATAATGGCTGGCGGGGGTCATCTCGGTATTGAATCGCTCCGTAGTGGACGGGTATCATGTAATCTGCTTTCAAATCATCGAACATCATCAGCGAACCGCGGGTAGCAACGTGATTTTTATTCCCCAGCGAATCACAATTGCCGAAGCACGGACCTATAGGAATCAACGCAAGATTTATTTTGAATTTTTCTCCAAGCCTTTTATAAGCTAAATCATCGAATGCAGTATCTCCGGAATACAGAACTGTATGTCCTTTATACTCAACTATATATCCTGTACATCCGGGTACGTTCCATGTATAGCTGTCCATTCCGTATCTGCCGCCTGTGTGTTTAGCGTAGATAGTTGTAACTTTTACACCGTCAAAGTCACGTGTCTCTCCTATGTAATGCAGGTAGTCTGCATTGCCTGTTTTCATTCTCACCATATCCATATCGTAGTTTGGCAAATAGTCTTCAGCGCCTGAAGGGAAAACTAATTTCGCCTTCGGGAATTTTTTATCAAGGTCATCTATTGTGCCAAGGCTCATGTGGTCCATATGCGCATGTGATACAAGAACTAAATCCAGCTTTGAAATATCTTTTACTTCCAGTCCTGCTTCAATTTTCCTAAGCGCAACGCCGGCAATTACATCGTTAAGGACGGGATCAAAAATAATTACTTTATCTTCTATTTGAATTAAAGTTGTTGAGTGTCCTGCCCATAGAGCAGAAAATTTCACGCTGTCTCTGACAGGATTTCTGATTTTATTGGGAATTCTTTCCGGCTCTGATGTAAGCACACGCCCGAGATTTTCAAAACCGACTCTCAATGGCCAGCATCCTGAAAACACAATGCTGCAAAGAAAGCAGGGGATTAAGATTTTTTTAGAAAAATTTAAAATATATTCCGATGTCATATCTTGTTCTGTTGTCAAAATTATAGTTGAACTGCAAGCCCATCATATTAAAGATGGCATATATTCCTGTTTCAATTCCCCAGTAGCCGTTGTTATCTCCAATCCTGTCTTTGCGGAAAGTATATTTTCCGCCGACTGACATTGATAGATGTTCGCCTCTTTGTTTAAGAGGAATTGTGATACGCGAGCCTGTAGCCAGACCAAATCTATCCATCTCACCATACTTAAATGAAGCAAGAGAAATTTCAGGCTGCACAAATAATTCTATCGAGCCGCTGAATTTTCTGACAGGGTTAATAAAAAAGAATTGAGCAGGGGATACATATTTATTCGCGCTGAAGGAAAAATTGAAAGGGATGATATTCCATCGTAATCCGCTGATAAGCCGCCCTTCGGTTCCGTTTGCATCGTGCATCAAATATGGTGAAGGGGCAAGCTGTGCTAAGAGCCATGTTTTGTTTCTTACTGAAATGCGTGTGCTATCTTGTGCTGAAGCAGAAATTGAGAAGAGGAGAATTAATGTCAGAATCAGTTTTTTGAGCACTGTTAAATTTTGCTTTATTGCTTATAGGTAATACAAATTTATTGATGAAATAGTTCTATTCAAAAAATTGACAAATCACATTTTTTTTACAAAAAAGAAATTATTACACAAAGTATCATAATTCAATACTATTCAATTAAGATAGTCTTTATTCATAGAAAATTCAGATGTACTAACAGTTCATAACAGAAGAAAAATTTATTCATAATATTTTGTAAAAATCGGGAACTTTTTTAAAAAAATTTGTTCAAAAATCAGCTTTAAATTTTTGAAAATATGACACCTAACTGGTTTGAATATCTAAACTTTTACTTTTATTTTCATAGCTTGTATAATTCCAAAAACTATGTCGATAAAAGTAGAAAACCTAACTAAGTATTACGGTGACCAAGCTGCCGTAAACAACATTTCATTTGAAATTCAATCAGGTCAGGTAGTAGGATTTCTCGGTCCCAATGGCGCCGGTAAATCTACTACAATGAAAATGATAACAACTTACCTTACTCCGTCAGACGGAAAAATCTGGGTAGAAGGAATTGATAATCAGGATGATTCGCTGGGAGTAAGAAAAAAAATCGGATATCTTCCCGAATCCAATCCCCTCTATCTCGATATGAACGTAATTGACTATCTCCGCTATGCAGCAGAGCTGGAAAACGTTCCTAAAGGAGAAATAAAAGAAGCAATAAAAAGAGTTGTTGATAAATGCGGGCTGAAAGAAGTTCAGCATAAAGATATCGGCGAACTTTCAAAAGGATTTAAACAAAGAGTCGGTCTTGCCCAGGCAATGATTCACGACCCTCAGGTTTTGATTCTTGACGAGCCTACATCAGGTCTTGACCCGAACCAGATTCTTGAAATAAGAAAATTAATAAAGAGCTTAGGAAAGCAAAAAACGCTTATTCTTTCAACTCACATTATGCAGGAAGTACAGGCAGTATGTGATAGAGTTCTTATTATTAACAGAGGAGAAATAGTTGCTGACGGAACACCGGAAGACTTACAGTCTAAATTCAAAGCAGAAACCATTGTTAACGTTAAATTCAAACTGAATCCTTCCGTTTCCAAGAATGCAATTGTTGAAGAACTTAAGACTATCAAAGGTGTAGATAAAGTAAGCATAACTAATGAAGATGATAAGAGCTATTCGTTCGATGTATTCAGCAAGAGCAAAGATGATATTATGGAAGATGTTTCCAGAGTATCAGGAAAATTAGGATTAGTAACTTTAGGATTAAATCAGGAAGTAATGTCTCTTGAAGATATCTTCAGAGAGTTAACTCACAAGTAATTGTAATTTTTTAAAAATTACATCTGTGAAAATTATTTGAAAGAAAACCATTATTTAACATGCAAAATATATTAACAATATTTAAAAAAGAATTAGCAGGGTATTTCAACTCTGCAATTGCTTATATAGTAATTGTAGTTTTTCTGGGAATTACCGGCTGGTTTTTTACCAGCACATTATTTCTTACCGGAGTCGTCTCAATGCGTTCGGTATTTGAGATAATTCCATTTATATTCCTCTTCTTTGTGCCGGCAATAACTATGCGTACAATATCAGAAGAAAAGAAAACAGGAACAATAGAGCTTTTGCTTACACGCCCTATCACAGATATGGAAATTGTTCTCGGAAAATTCCTGAGCGCATTAGCTTTAACGGCAATGGCTTTGCTTCCGACATTTATTTATGTAATCAGCCTTACCTTCATCGGTAAAGTAGATTTCGGAGCTATTATCGGTTCTTATATCGGGCTGGTATTCATGTGCGGAATTTACATCGGCATCGGAATTTTCTGCTCATCACTTACTGAAAATCAGATAGTAGCATTTATATTAAGTTTCTTAATTGTGTTTGCTTTATTCATGCTGAATAAAGTTTTAGTATTTTTACCTGTACCGCTTGCATCTATTCTGGAGTATATCAGTATTGATTATCACTTCAGCAGTATTGCAAGAGGCGTTCTCGATTCAAGGGATTTGATTTATTATATCAGCGGAATTTCAATTATGCTGCTTTTAACAAAAACCTCTCTTGAAAGCAGAAAGTGGTAATGAATCTTTAAAAGAAACCAATAAAAAATTCGAGTTTAAAATTTTATGAATAAAAATAACACTAAAAAAGATACTCTTATAAAATTAGCAATTATAATAGGCATTATTATAGTTGTGAATGTTATTGCAAAAAGAGTTTTTACAAGAGTGGATTTATCAAAAAATAAGTCTTACACTCTTTCAACCATCAGCAAAGATATGGTCAAAAACCTTGACGATAAAATGGTGGTAAAAGCATATTTCAGCGAAGGACTTCCTGCACCGTATAATAATTTAAGAAGAAGTGTACAGGATTTACTTGATGATTACCGTTCTTATTCAAAAGGAAATCTGAATTATGAGTTCTACAATCCTACGGGAAGCAAAGAAGGAGAAGGCGAAAATACAGAGCTTCAGAAAGAAGCAGAAAAATATGGCATTCAGCCTGTGCAGATTCAGGCAATGGATAACGATAAAATGGAAGTAAAGAAAATTTATGTCGGGTTAGTTTTCCTTTATGCAGGCAAGCAGGAAATTATTCCTGTAGTGCAGTCAGTTGATAATCTTGAATACGAGGTTACTTCTACAATAAAGAAAATTGTTACAGATAAGAAAAAGAAGATTGGTTTTTTAACAGGTAACGATGAAACAGATTACAAAAAGATGAACAGAATTAACCAAATTCTTTCTGCTCAATATGATTTACAGCCTGTTGATGTATCATTAAATAAAGCTGTACCTGATGATATTGCAGCTTTGGTTGTCTTCAGCCCAAGAACAGAATTAAGTGAATCCAAGCTATTTATGCTTGATCAGTATATTATGAGAGGCGGAAGAATTGCCTGGCTGATAAATAAAGTCGTTCCAAACTTTCAGCAGCAGATTGTTATTGGAGATGTGGTTAAATTGAATCTCGATGATTTTCTTGCGAACTATGGTATAAGAATTAGTACAGATCTGGTACGTGATTTACAATGCTCATCAGTACAGGTGCAGTCACAAATCGGAATTCCAGTTTCCGTGAAGTATCCTTACTTCCCGATGATTACAAATATAAACAGAACAAATCCTGCCTTTAATAATATTCAGAGTGTAACGTTAACATTTGCGAGTACATTAGATACATCAGTTGCAGCAGGTAAAAACGTCAAAATAAAGCCTTTGCTTTTATCATCAGATAAAGCCGGACTTGCAAAAGATTTCTTTGTACTGAATCTTGAGCAATTTCAGAACATGGATAAGAAAGCCGTCGAT
>JBHEKU010000068.1:0-26059 GCA_041859205.1 Ignavibacteria bacterium
CCTTTGAGTTTCAACCTTGCGATCGTACTTCCCAGGTGGAGAACTTAATGCGTTAGCTAAGTCACTGACCCTTAAAAGGGCCAACAACTAGTTCTCATCGTTTAGGGTGTGGACTACCAGGGTATCTAATCCTGTTTGCTACCCACACTTTCGTGCTTTAGCGTCAGTAACGGGCCAGGCAACTGCCTTCGCCATTGGTGTTCTAACAGATATCTACGCATTTCACTGCTACACCTGTTATTCCATTACCCTCTCCCGTACTCGAGACTTGCAGTATCAAAGGCAGTTCCGAAGTTAAGCTTCGGAGTTTCACCTCTGACTTACAAGTCCGCCTGAGCACCCTTTACACCCAGTGAATCCGGACAACGCTTGCCCCCTACGTATTACCGCGGCTGCTGGCACGTAGTTAGCCGGGGCTTACTCTGATGGTACAATCAATTCTCCCGAGGAGAATATTTTTCCCATCTTACAGAAGTTTACATACAAAAGTATTTCATCCTTCACGCGGCGTTGCTGCTTCAGGGTTTCCCCCATTGAGCAATATTCCTTACTGCTGCCTCCCGTAGGAGTCTGGACCGTGTCTCAGTTCCAGTGTGGCTGATCATCCTCTCAGACCAGCTACTGATCGTAGGCTTGGTGGGCTATTACTCCGCCAACTACCTAATCAGACGCAGGCTCATCCCAAGGCTCCGAAGATTTGATATTTCCACGATGTCGTGACTATATATCATCTGATGTTAGCCCGCCTTTCGACGGGTTATGTCAGACCTCAGGGCAGATTACCTACGCGTTACGCACCCGTGCGCCACCCTACTTTTCGATATTGCTATCTAAAGTCAAGTTGACTTGCATGTATTAAGCACGCCGCCAGCGTTCGTCCTGAGCCAGGATCAAACTCTCCATTGTAATTAAATGTCTTGTTTGATTTCCTAAGCTACAAGGTTTTAACTTTTTCTCAATTACGCACTAAACTTGTATATTGCTAAATATAAAGCTTGTGTTAAAATTATTGGTATATTTTAAAGAACTTTTGATCGTTTTTTGCACGAATTACAAAGTTAATAAGAATCCTTTAAAAAGTCAAGTTACTTATCGTAACTTTAACAACTTTTTTTCGGATTTTTTAAAGAACTTTCTGTGTAACTTTTGATGCGTTTTCGATTGAATTACAAATATAGTAATAATTTAATATTTCTTTTAGGCACAAATTTTGGGATAGACCTACTCTCGGAAAAGTTAGAATACGCTCTGAATATGAATAAAAAACGATGGTGTACTACGTATAACTACGCGCAAATCATAAAAGTTCAATTTTCTGAACGGCATTAATGAATTGTATCTATTGTGTTATCAGGGTGTTAATTTTCTGCAAAATTGCGGCTGTTTCCGGAATAAAACACAATAAGTCTATGCGATATCTTAACCACAGAGAGCACAGATTGAAGTTCACAGAGAACACAGAGATTTTTATTTATTAAAAAATTTATACAAATTTGACAAAGAGAACTTTTTATGATGATTTTTTCTCATTTTCCTGCTTTCAAACCAGGACGTTGAGAATGGGTGAGAACAGGGAGAGTTGGAATCTGAAAAATAAAATTTTGATAACTTGTTACTGTTCTCCATTTTATACTGTTTGCGAAACCCCTGTTTCGCAAACTATTTTTATCTTTTCGTCCCAAACAGGGGTTTGGGACGTAGAAGTTTGGTTTATTCTGATACGAATTCTTTCCTGCTTCCCAACGTCCCCGTTGAGAAGCTAAATTAGTATAACATTCCCAACGAGGATCCCGCTAAAGCGGGACAAGCAGTTGTGAATTAGTGGAATAGCGTCTAAATTTTGATGAACTATTGAATCTATCTCACCACTACAAACTTCCCTATCTTCTCTTCCACTTCAACGCCTTGCGAATTCTTTCCGGTTGCCCTATATATATATATTCCTGAACCGACTTTCGTTCCGGCCATATCCGTTAAATTCCACTCTGCGCCGCCGTTGCCGTCCTTCTCGTCTATTTCTCCTATGAACTTACCGTTCAAATCAAATATTTTTATATTCGCTGAGACTGTCAGATTTGCAAATGTTACATAATCCTGACCCATACTGCTTGCCCATGGATTCGGATATACATACATATCTTTTAAATCTTCCTTATTAAAGATTAAACCGAAACTTCCTCCGGCGCCGTCTACTACCTTTACACCGCTTACGGAATATACATTCTTAGCTGTGAGTATATATGTCTTGCCTGTAGCCCCTATAAGCGCTTTATCGTCAAGATTTAAGTAAAGCACTGAACGGTTTGCATCGAATGAAATGCTATTCACGCCTATATTAAACGGAGCTACGTTGTAATTACTCCTGTTAAATCCTGTAACAGAATCAACGGGGAGATTAAACTCGACCTTCAGTTTGTTCTTATCAATAAGCGTAACTGACTTTATAAAGAACTTGACTGAATCAAACTGAGCGACTGCAAAGTTTATCGATGAAGTATCAACGGGTGAATTATAAAAATCACGCAGACCGACTGCCTTCAGATTATAATTTCCGTTCGCTAATCTGTTATTATAAATCAATAAATACTCATAGGAGTTTTTTATAGCTATGTTATCGGGATTGCCGACTCCTCCCAGTACAAACGAATTCATATTCGGGATTACTGACTGAATATTCTCTGAGAGCTTAACGCTTATATATCCGTTATTCTCCGACTTTGCAGAAACTATCCTTGCCTTATTATGAACGTACGCTTTTACAGCATTCGATAAATAACTTTCCTTGTAGCCGCCTGTGACAGACACAGAAGAAACTTTATAATAATAATTTTTTCTGTTGGTAACATTTGCATCGGAATACGACGCTGAATTCACCGAATCATATAAAACAAAGTTCTGATTTGAATCAGTATCTGCTCTGTAAATTTTATAGTAGCTTACATTCTGCACCGGAGCAAATTCTATTCTTACTAAATTAGAATCGGTGCTGTATGTCGTAATATTTCCGGGAGTGGACGGTCCGGAAAAGTTGACATTTTTTTCATAAAAAAATAAAGTATCGTTCACTGTATTCAAACCGATTTCATTAACACCGTTGCCGTCAAAGTCATATACGATTTGATTCACCGTATTAATATCACTCATAGAATAAACCGGCTCGATATGCCCTTTTGAAGAATTATATTTTAAGATATAAAAATTCGTACCGGTGTTAACTAAAATTTCATCTTTGTTATCTGCATCTATATCTCCTGCTCTGGTAGAAGTCTCTACATAAGATTTATATCCGTTGATATCGACTACATCCCATAAGTCAAAATTCTCTCCGTTAGATTTGTAAACCAGCAGCTCATAGTACTGGAGCAAGTCGTTATTATTACTGACTGAGCCTACTGCAAATTCTTTTATTCCGTCACCGTCAAAATCGCCGCTGATAACATTATCTGCTCTGATAGAGCGATACGTGCTGTCAAGAAAAATCCTGTTAAATTCTGAACCCGATTTATTATCAACCGGAGGAGAATTTGAGTAAACCTGTATCGCCGTCTGAGGCAAATCAGTTGTGTAAGACTCAAATGAGTTTGTGAATATTATCTGTGTATATCCGTTGTTAAAAAAATCTCCGACTATAACGTTTTGCGAGCTTGCCTCTGCAGTAAGATTTCCTGTTTTATGATACGGAAGAATTTCAAGCTCCGTAAAATTGTTTCCGGCAGTATTCTCTAAAATTTTTAATCCCTTATCTTTATCTGCAAATCCGAAAACTTCTTTTTTATTATCGCCGTTTATATCTGCAAATCCTGCCGACCAGAAATTATTCTGCGATGAATCGCTCCATATTAAAACATCGGGCATAGATGTATTTGATGACTGAGTATATATAAATCCGTTCCTCTGCTGCGAAGTAAGCAAATCGAGCTTGCCGTCACCGTTTATATCGGCTATATCGCGTGCGACTTTGTAATCTCCCCAGTTATTATTTGAAATTTTCTGAAACAATCCCGATGAAAATTGATAAACGTTAAGGCGTAAATTATTTTTTATATCATTCAGCAAAATGTCTTTTTGTCCGTTGCCGTTTATATCAACTATAGAATAACATGACTGGGCATTAAACAGTGAGTAAGGCTTTTTGCTGTAGCCGTATTGATTTATTTGATTTCCTGCAATGAAAGAAAAAAGAGAATCGGTGAATGTAACAGTTTTTCCATTGAGCGATTGCGCTTCAATGTAATATTCGTACTCAGTGCCCGGAGATAAATTTTCGCTGCCTATAATTCCGTAATGCAATTCAGCTATAAATCCTATATTGGGAGTGCCGACATCTGCTAAAATAAAATTAAAAGGCTCAGGCACATTTTTTCTTTTATAATAAATTTTTCCAAGCGTTCTTTTATTAGTGCTGAATGCAATCAACTCCGATGTATTGTTTTTATCTATGATGCTTCCGGATGTAATACCTGTAATCTGCGGAGGAAGTTTATCTTTGAAAATTACCTGCCTGTGCTCTACAGTTCTTCCTGAATTACTATTGATTGAAAGTCTTAATGTATAAGATGTATCGGGCAAAGAAGAGATATTCCACCTGTAAACAGTATCGTTCAATACCTGTGAAGTTTGATTCGTTACAAGCGGAATCCAGTTCTCGCTTCTGTAACCTACAGAATAATAGATTGAGTATGACTGCAATAGCGGTGATGCCGCCGAGATACAAATCGGAATTATATCACTGAATGTTGTGTAATCCTGAAACGGAAAGTGAATTCTCGCTACTGAAGGAAAGGCAACATTCTGTACTGACTTCAATGCATCTACTCTGCCCGATGAATATAAATTATTCCATCCTGATTGATTCGGGAATAATGCCGTATTCGATACAAGTATTCCACGGATTTCTTCATTGGTAAGATTCGGATTTATGCTCTTCATCAGCGCAGCAACACCGACAATTATCGGAGCTGAGAATGAAGTACCGTTGATATTATCATAGTCGCCGCCATAGGTTGAACTTCCCTTTCCTTTACGCATAGTCGTAAAAATCTGAAAGCCGGGAGCGTAGATATCAACTGTTGCTCCATAGGAAGAAGAAGAAAATCTTGCATCATCAGGCGCAGATGCGCCGACTGAAATTACTTCATCATAAGCTGAAGGGTAATGCAGTCTGTCGCTGCCGTCATTTCCTGCCGAACAAATTATTGTTACATTTTTTGAGTAAGCAAATTTTACTACATCTTTTAAAAGATTGCTATAGACATAATCTCCGAAGCTGAAATTAAAAATTTTCACTCCCTGAGCAATACCGTAGAGTACGGCATTTGCAACATCATCTTCTTCACCAAAACCCTCTGCATCAAATGCCCGCATAATAAGTACTTTACACTTTGGCGCAATTGAAGAAATACCCAGCGCATTATTGAATGACGCATTTATAATTCCTGTAACAGCTGTACCGTGTGAATTTTTGTTATCGTCAGTCGGGTCGTTATCGGGAGTAAGATAATCACCTCTTCGCGGATCTCCCGTGAAAGGCTCATCGGTAAAATCCCATCCGCGCCAGTCATCTGTGAAACCGTTGTTATCATCATCAACACCATTGGAACGTTTATCCCTCCCAAGCCCGTCAACCCCCATCTCGCCATAATTCAGCTTGTAAGATTTTTGCAAATCGGGATGAAGAAAGTCTAAGCCTGTATCAATAACTCCAAGCACAAGATTTGAATCGCCCTGAGTGATATTCCACACTGAAGGCATTCCGATTAACGGAAGAGAATACTGGTTGCTGTAATAAGTATCGTTTGGATCAAACTCAATTTTAAGAACTCTGTTAGTTTCTATGTACTCTACATATTCATTTTTAGAGAGAATGGAAAGAAGATCGCCCGATAAATTTTGAGCAACGCTTATTAAAAAAATTCTATCTAATCCTGTTGAAGAATTGTCGAAATTTCCCTGTGGAATTTTATCGAACAATAGTTTAGAATTGATAACATTAAACCTGCTTAAGGTTTTTGTTACAGAGTATTTATCCGAACGTATCGAATTATTTTTAAATGAAGTTAATAATTCAGCGGGAGCATTTTGCTTCAGCTTTATTATAACCTGAGTTGTTTGCGCCGTAAGTGAGGATGATAATGCTAAAAATAAAACAAATATGAATATACTTTTTCTACGAAAATTTTTCCTGAAAGACATTAAGTGTGGTTAAATGAGGTATAAATCGGCTATAGGTATTCTCCGAGAGTTTTAATCTAAATTTGATTTTTTGATAAACAATTTCAAGGGAGAAAATATATATCCCTACGCTCTATACGGTTTCACTTTTGCGTCAACAAGCATATCTATGAGAACGTCAAGTCTTCGCTTGAGATTTTGTTCCGCATCATTATAAAGGTTGGGGTTTAATATAAATCCCGCATAAGCAAAACCGGGCTGTTCTCCAATTACAAGATAATTACTGAAGAATCCGCCGATACCCTTTAATTGTCCCGGTTCAGGCGCAACAGCAACAACTACCTGAAACCTGTTGTTCAACGCTCCGGGTGCAGTAGTAGCGAAAATGTGAACCTGAAAATCTCTGTATGGTCCTGCAAATCCGGTTTCAGTTCTCTGAAATCCGAGTTCAGCAACTCCATCGATAGTATCAAGCATTGCAGAGGTTTTTTTACCGTAGGTTTTAGAATTGAATCTTTTCACATAGAAAAGAATGAAGAGAATACAAATGCCAGCTAGCCCTATTAAAACTAAATTGCTTAAAATAGTTTCCATAGAAATTTATTTAGGGGAAAATAATTATGATGAATGAGTTTTTCAACTCTTATATTTGTTACTGCGAGTTAAGTGGAGAAAAGATTCCGCCCGTAAAACCCGGGCGGAAATAATAGCGGATTAATTTATTTTTTTATTTTCTTCCTGCATGCCGTCTGAGTACATTCCTGTTAGTGAGATAACATTCCCGGACACATCAGTATTAAATTTTATTCTGAAGTTATCTCTTCCGTCAAGCGCAAAGTAATCTATTCTTATCGGAATTAGTTTTGTTTTGCCCAATACGCCGGGTCTTTCATATATAAGCTGGCCGCTCTCAAAATAAACTTTTCTTATGCCGTAGTCTCCGGCGTATTTCTGTAAAACATCAGGAGAAACACTTACAGGATTAATCTCTGCTTCGAGCGGTTCGATATTCCATTTATACTCAATCTTCTTTTCTTCTGAATTAGTATTAGCTGCAAGTTTTTTAAATATTTCTATCTGAGCAATTGTAAGCGCATCTTCTTTTTTGCAAGCGATGTCCGGTGCAATGCCTGTACCTTCCCAGTTAGTTTTTGTTATAGGATTTATTGCTCTTCCTGTAGGAATGAACGCTGTGAAGAATTCAGAGATTCTCATTCCGCCGCCCGGGTTTGCGCCCCCGCCGGTATTTTCTCCTATGATAGTAGCGCGTTTGAGATTTTTTAAATTGTAAGTGAACTCCTCTGCTCCCGAAAAAGTAAACTTAGATGTGAGCACATAAACATCCATCTTTGGCATTTTTTTGCCGGGGACTGTTTCTAAAGTCCAGTACTCAGTTGTCTCATCTTTTTTTCGATAATACAGATCATTCAGATGTACTTTGCCGTCAAAAAGATAACTGCAAAGAAACTGCACCATATTGGGGTCGCCTCCGCCGTTTTCTCTGAGATCAAAAATTATTGCATTTGTGTTAGAAAGAAAATTCATCGCTGCTGCGCCGGTTTCTTTAGCAATTGTTACATCTGTAAATCCGCGCAAGTCTATATATCCGATATTGCCGTTCAAAATTTCTAACTTCTTAAACCCGTAATTGTTTTCTCTCATTTCCTCTTCATATTTTTTGCGGAGGATAGGATTGTTTTCCTCGTCATTGCCTGCGCTTAATAAATCTGCTGCCATTTCAGGATTGAATCCGAAACGAAGATGTTTATCATGCGTGATGGATTGCAGATCATTAGTAATTACCTGTGAAAACTCTCTCGGGTCTTCAATTTTATCGTAAATTTTATTTTTAAGATTGTCGTTAAGCATTGTTTCAACTTTTTGAGCAACATCTAAAAAAATATAATTTTCGATGAGAGTTTTTGAGAGATTTGTTATAGCTTCCGATTTCATTTTTGAATCTAGCTTTACATCGGGGCGCTGCTGCTGCGCCTGTAATTTGAATGCCATCATAAATAGTAAGATTGTTATTATTGTTTTCATAAAATTAATTTTTAAAAGTAAGACGTTTATATTTAAAAAAAGTCGCGGTTCATTTTTCCAGTGAGAGAAACATTTTAAAAGTATCCCGTTTATATTTTTTATCTTTTTCAGAAATTTCCATAGGAAGAAATCCGAATTTGTTATAAAGATTTAGTGCAGCTTCAAGCTTCTGGCTTGTGCTGAGAAAAATAGCTTTCGCATTTTTTTCTTTTGCATATTTGATTGCCGCTTCACATAATACATAACCTGCCTGCTTGCTTCTTGCAGATTCCGTTACTGCCATTTTACTAAGCTCAAAAGTATCACCGGTTTTTATTAACGCGCATGTGCCGATTACTTTGTCATCTATCAAAGCAAAAAATATCATACCTCCCTTATCAAGTATTTCACTCTCGGGGTTATTTAATATTTTTTTATCAATCGCTTCCACTTCAAAATAAAAATTCAGCCATTCTAAATTTAAATTCTTAAAATACGCTTTATATTCAGGCCGGAAATTTATAATTTTTACATTATCTCTCAGTCTTTTTTTAACTCTTTCAGTTACTCTATCAAAGATGCTTTTCTCTTCAATGCCGTTTTCAATTTTATCCAGTACTTCCAGAATATTTATATTTGCTTTCTCGAAAATTTCACCGACTCCCGTTTCAAAATCTTTCCATAAAGGAATAAGCTGCGGAAGCATTGCCTCCCCTTTTTTTGAAATTGTAATTATTTTTTTTCTTGTATCGACTTTATCTTTTATCATCTTCACAAGATTTTTTTTTATCATCGAATTCAATATCTGCGTTACTGCAGGCTGTGAGATACCAATATGATTTGCAATTTCCGTAACTGATAAGGAAGGATAATCTTTTAACAAATAGAAGACGGCAAAAAATCGCGGTTCGAAATCTATATTAAGGTATTTGTAAATCTCAGAGCCGTCCTGAAGCATCTTTTCCGCGAGTAATTTTATGCGGGTTCCTAAAGCCAGTCTGCCTGCCTTTCTTATTACATTTGTTTTCATTTATATGAGGGGTTTACGTTTTAATTTTTTAAAAGTTACATAAGGGCTTATGTATATTTACATCAATGTATCAAAGATTAAATAAATTTCAAATGAAAAATATATTGCATAAATTTGCTTATAAAATTAAGAAAAAATGAAAAAACCTGCAGCAAGCGAAAGCGCATCGTATTATAAGCATTACATTAATTTAAATACTGAGCCCGATATAATAAAAAATTTAGAAGACCAGATTCTTCAGATAAAAAAATCATTTGGTTCCGTTAAAGGCGATAAACAGACTTTCAGATATGAGAAAGGCAAATGGAGCGTAAAAGAATTACTCGGACATATTATGGATGCAGAAAGAATTTTCGGTTACAGAGCGTTGAGAATTTCAAGAAAAGATAAAACTCCTCTTTCAGGATTTGAAGAAAATCACTATGTAAAAAACGGCGACTTCGATGCAAGAAGCATGTCTTCTTTACTGGATGAGTTCACTGCTTTGCGAAGAGCAAATATTGAATTATTTAAAAGTCTTGATGAGAAAAAACTTGCTCTGAAAGGAACTGCAAACGGCTCGCCTGTATCGGTGCGCGCATTGGCATATATAATAAGCGGACATACAAAACATCACATCGGAATTTTAAAAGAAAGATATATTCCGGCTTTTAAAAAATAACTAAAAACTGCTCTTCTTAATTTTTTTCAGAATAAAATTATCAGGGTCGAGTATAACTTTTTTTACTTTGCCCTGAATCTCTCCTGTAAAGTCCTGCTCTTTTTTATCATTTAAAAAAGTAAAATTTTTAATCTCGTTATCTGTGACTATTTCAAAAGTTACAGGCATTGTATAAACCATATCTTGCTGCACCTGTTTAAGATTTATTCTAAAATCTGTACCATTGCGCGTTAAAACAAATTCATATTCAGGTCTCCCCGTACCTTTGAATACCCACTCGTCAAAGAACCAGTCAAGACTTTTACCGTAATTTTTTTCACAGACAAACTGGAAATCAAACGTTGAGGCAGTACCGAATTTATGGGTTATATAATATTCACGCAAAGTCCTAAAAAAAACTGAATCTCCGACTACTCCGCGCAGCATATGCAAGCACCAGCCGCCTTTGTTATATGATACAGGTCCGAATAAATTCACAGGGGGATTATACAATGTTCCGTAAAAATATCCGTTATCACTTCTATCCATAAATCTGTTAAGCGCATCCTTGCCTTTATCATATTCTATCCACAATCCTTCCGAGTAAGTTGCAAAGCCTTCGTTTAGCCAGATATCTTTCCATGAAGCAGGAGTAACGGCATCACCAAACCACTGATGGGCAAGCTCGTGCGCAACAATTTTTTCATAAGCTTTATTGCCCGTCACAGTATTATAGCCCATGCTTGAAATTGTCTGATGCTCCATTGCTCCGTTACTCCATCCGAACATAGACATACCGTAGCCTTCATTTACAAAGGGATACTCTCCAAATAAAGATGAATAAAAATTTATCATTTCAGGCGTTCTCTCCCAGTCAAATTTTGCATCCTGCAGATATGAAGGAAAAGCATAGTAACTGACAGGCATTGAGAGCAGACTATCCTGTGTTGTATAAACGTCAGACCAATTAGAAAATTTTCCAAGGTTTATTGAAACGAGATAAGTTGAAATCGGGTATTGAGATTTTCTTTTTTCTTTAATTAATCCGTTCTCTTCCGTTCTTTCAAGCAGCTTTCCCTGTGTGGCAAGCATTAAGCTATCAGGGTATTCAGCCTCTATGCTGACTAAAAATTTATCTTCTATTCTGTCCTTGCATGGCCACCAGGTGGGAGCGTAATTAGGCTCGCTAAGTGAATATACATTTGTCGCTCCGTCTATGGTCGTAAACTCAAATGAAGAGAAGCCTTCTGCTTCGGGCGTGCCGGAATAATTTATCTGAATTTGAACTGTATCATCTCTATTAAATTTTTTTTCAATGATAAGATAATTATTCTCTCTATCGTAATTTAAGTTTCCGTTATTATATTTTACAAAATGAATATCAAGGTTCTCATAAAAATTCAGGTAAACCTTATCGAGTGAATCGGATAAAATTTTCAGGACAGTGGTAACATCTCCTAACAATACTTTTTGAGGAATGTCGAATCTGAATTTTAATTTGTTTTCAAGTACGTCAAATTTATTCTGCTCTTTTATAATTAACGAATCGTCAGCACGTTCATTTTGTATGAACTGATTTTTTATTTTGTTAAAGAATGGAATATAAGTGCATGAAAGTACCAATAGAGGCAGCAGCGAGAGCGCAATTAAAAATTTAATTTTATTCATCTGATATGTTCATTAATAAACTCTGGCACCGTTTTTATAAGTCATTTCTACTTTTATAAAACGTATATCATCGGGGTTTGATTCAAATATATTTTCGTTTAATACAATCAAGTCGGCGCGCATATCAGTCCGTAACGCTCCTGTTATGTGGTCTTCGTTTAAGCCATATGCATTATTAACTGTATATGCATCAAGACAGTCATGTAAATTTATACTGTTCTCCGGGAGAAATCCGTTCTCAAATCCTTTGGCTTTGCGTGTAATTGCATAATAAATTGTTTCAAACGGGGAAGCGGAGACTATAGGGAAATCTGTCCCGAAGCAAAGCTTTACATTGTATTTTAAAAGCTCAGAATAATTATGTGTGGTCTGATAATCATTCCTCAATTCAAACGAAGTTGAGGCATCGGAAAATAAATGCGAAGGCTGAACTGATGTTAAAATTTTACGCACATCAAAAAGACGGAAATCTTCCGGCTGAATATGCTGCGCATGTTCAATTCTGAATTTCCTGTTCCTTGCTCCGTGAATAAGATCAAGCTCGGCATTCAGATCAAGCAGTTCACTGACAGATAAATCCCCTATAGCATGCACTGCCATCTGGTAGCCTGCTTTATCTATTGCGAGAGCGGTTTTATGAAACTCGCCTGAGTTTATATACTCAGTTCTTATTCCGCGCATATTGGAATTTTTATAATTCTTTAAGTAATATGCCGTCCTGCTGGAAAGCGAACCATCATAAAAAGCTTTAAAGCATCTGAATTTTATTTCATTAAACTTCGCAAATCTTTCCTTATGCTTATCTACATTATAAAACTCTTCAAACGGAAGAATAGAATTAATATTTAAATTCAGTTCACCTTTATTTAAAAGATATTCATAAATATCCAGATCTTCCGGCAATGTGATATCCGATATAGCTGTTATACCCAGGGAATGAAACTCCGCTATCTGCTTTTTTACATCTTCAGCTTTTTCTTCGAGTGTTTTCTGAGGAATCATAGACTGCAGTTCATACATAGCGCGCTCTTTTAGCTCACCTGTTAAATTTCCGTTTTCATCTCTTATTAATTCATCATCATTAAATGAGTGATTTTCAAAATTATTTATAAATTCTAACGCCTTTGTATTTACAAAGCAGGAATGAATATCAAATCTTGAAATGAACATTGGTATATCTTCACAAATACTGTCTAAATAATTTTTATTTATTGTAAACTTCTCAGTAAAATTAGAATCAGAAAAATATCCTCCCTGAATCCATTTACAGGATTTTAATTCAGTTTTATACTTTAATATTTCATTCCTGAACTCTTCTGAAGTTGATACGTTTCTTAGATTTAATTCAGAGCTTACCATTGCGCCTTTAACCAGATGGACGTGGTTATCATTGAACGCTGGCAGCATAACTTTGCCTTTCAAATCTATTATTTCATTATAATCGGATTTCAGCGCATCGTGGTTTTTACCTATGAAAATTATTTTACCGCTATCCGAATCGACACCGATTGCTTCAGCAAAGTAATTTTTTTTAAGCCAGACTTTTGAATTTAAAAAAAGGGTTTTCATTTTAATATTTGTTGGACTAATTTAAACAGTATAAAACAATTTTAATATGAAATTAAGAATGTTATTAATTAAATTATTTTCTAAATTCTCTCCCCTCTTTGTTTTTCTAATTTTAAACACAACAGTTATGAGCCAGACAATCAATACCTCTTTGATGGATAAACTAACCGGCAAATGGGAAATAAAATACGATAATGCAATGATGTATGAAACCTGGGAAAAAGTTAACGACACTCTGTACAAAGGAAAAAGCCAAATGATTGCTAACGATAAAGTTGTATTCGAAGAAATTATGGAATTAGGCAAAGAGGCTGACGGGAAATTTTATTTTAATGCATTAATAAAGGACAGAAAAATAAAACTTGAAGTCATAAAAGCTGAAGGTGACGAACTTTTGTATGAAAGCGACAGCGATAAAAACAAAGTGAGCTATAAATTTGAAGGCGAAAAGCTGCATGTAAGAATAATAAGGCGAGAGGATAATTCTGTGAAAGAAGAGTTTTTATTCGATAGAAGCAAATAATTGTATAATTGCATTTTTTTAACAATATGTAATGGTTAAATTGATTGCTTAAATAATTTTATGTCAGAAACAAAGAATATCAGATGCGTATATGACCCATTGCAGGAGCTAATGGAGTACTATGCCGATAAAAAAACTGAAAAAAGAGATACATCGAATGATGTTAATCTTCCTATAGAAGAAAAGCTTAAGAACAGAATAATTGACGGCGATAAAATCGGAATCGATTCCGAACTTGAAGTTGGGCTTAAAAAATATTCTGCGCTGGAAATCATAAACGATATTTTGCTTGACGGAATGAAAACAGTCGGTGTGTTGTTCGGTTCAGGACAGATGCAGCTCCCTTTTGTTTTACAATCTGCTGAATGTATGAAAACAGCCGTTGCTTATCTTGAGCCATTCATGGATAAGGTAGAAGGTGATAACTCAAAGGGTATAGTTATTCTTGCAACAGTAAAGGGTGACGTGCATGATATAGGTAAAAATCTTGTAGATATTATTCTAACAAATAACGGATACAAAGTAATTAACCTTGGCATAAAATGCTCTATTGAAACTATGCTTGCCGCTTACGAAGAGCATAAAGCAGATGCAATAGGCATGAGCGGACTGCTTGTGAAATCAACTGCCATTATGAAAGAGAATCTTGAGCTGATGAATCAGAGAGGACTTGAAATTCCTGTAATCCTCGGCGGCGCTGCATTAACAAAAAGATTTGTTGAAGGAGATTTACGCGCACTATATAAAGGAGATGTGTATTATGCTAATGATGCATTCGACGGACTTAAATTTATGGCTTCAATTGTTGAACATAAACGAAAAGGTGTGCGACCTGAACTTCCAATTTATATTGACCCGCGCGGCAGAACGCAGCTTCCGCCCGATATGCTTTTAGAAAAAGAAAAGACGGATATTGGTGCATCTATGGATACATCTCTGAATCTGATAAAAAAGCAGGAAGAGGATGCTGATTTCAAAAAAGAAATTGAATACGATAAAGAAAGAAAAGCTTTCATACGTAAATCCAATATCAGCACTGATGCGCCTGTTCCGGCACCGCCGTTCCTTGGCAGCAAGATTGTAGAAGATATAAGATTAGATAAGCTTTACGATTACATTAATGAAGTCGCATTGTTCAGAGGAAGCTGGAATGTTTATAAAGGGAAATCGACCGAAGAAGAATATAAAAAATTAATTGACGAGCAAATCGTGCCGGTATTTAATGAGCTGAAGCTGCAATGTAAAAGAGAAAATTTATTAACACCAAAAGTTATTTATGGATACTTTCCATGTCAGTCATACGATGACGAGCTTATAGTTTATAAGCCGAAAGGAATAAGCGATGAAGAGCTTCACTCAGAATGGAAAAACTTTGATTTCAAAAATTTAACTCCGGATAATGTAGAAGAGTGGCAGCATTTTAATTTCCCGAGACAAAATAAAGACAGACATCTTTGCATAAGCGATTTTTTCAAATCAAAAAATTCCGGCCAGCTTGATATAGCTGCTTTCCAGATTGTTACAGTCGGTGAAAAAGCAACTGAACACGCTCAGAAATTATACGGGGCAAACCGCTATCAGGATTATTTATACTTCCACGGATTTGCAGTTGAAACAACTGAAGCATTAGCAGAGTATTGGCATAAGATTGTAAGAATGGAATTGGGAATTGCCGGTAAGGATTCGCCTGAAATCAAAAAATTATTTTCACAGGGATATCAGGGTTCAAGATATTCATTCGGTTATCCTGCCTGCCCTAATCTTGAAGACAACAAACAGATGTTTGAATTATTACACCCTGAAAGACTAGGTGTAGAGCTTACTGAAGAATTTCAGATGGTGCCTGAGCAGACTACTAATGCAATTATCGTTCATCACCCTGAGGCAAAATATTTCTTCGTAAGATAAAAACTTAATTATTTTCTTTTTGAAGGCTCCGGTGTTGTAGCATTGCTCTCTATGGGGTCTTCATCTATATCTTTTTTCTGAACTTTTTTAGCTCTTTGCTCTTCTTCGGTTTTTCTTCCGTTCGATAAAATCTGTTCATCATCATCTGTTACTTTCACTTCCTCTTTTTTCTTAGTTACAACAGGCATATATCCGTAAGTCAAGGCAGAATATGCATCAACTCTTCCGTATCCGTAGTATTTATCCCAGCCCGGTTTGTCTTCCCTTGAATCACCAACCTGATCTTTAGCGGTAGAAATAATTATTTCTTTTATCTCTGAGGCAGTGCGTGAAGGCTTTTGAGATAGCAATAAGGAAGCTATTCCGCTGACTATAGCTGTTGACTGCGATGTTCCGCTCCACATTGATTCATAGCTTGTAATGCTTTCATAATCTAATCCGTAAATTTTGTTTCCGGGTGCAACAACTGAGATATGTTTTCCCCAGCAGGAACCGCCGCCCCATGTAAATCTTAAGCATCTGTTATCATCTGTATCAGTCGCGCCGATAGCAAAAACACCTTTGAAGCTGGCCGGATAATAATCCTGGTCATCGCCTTTATTCATCATAGCTGCGCACACTAAAACATTTTTTGCAGTTGCATAATCTATAGCAGTTTTTAATGTTTTTGAAAAATCAGAACCGCCTTCGCTCATATTAATGATCTGCGCGCCGTTATCTACTGCATATTTTACTGATGCAGCCCACCAGATGTATTCTCCGTTATTATTCGAACTCAGATTTTTACAGTTCATCAACTTGCTCTTCTGATTTATTCCTGCAAAGCCTATTACATTATTTGTAGAGCAGCCGATAACTGATGCGATATTTGTTCCGTGCCCGAAGCCGTCAGTGGGAGTATTATCATCATAGGCAAAGTCCCAGCCTTTATAATCATCTATGTATCCGTTATCGTCATCGTCAATTCCGTTATCAGGAATTTCCTCTGTATTTATCCACATTCTGCTTCTTAAATCAGGATGGTCATCTTTTATGCCGGAATCCAGTATTGCCACTATAATATCTTCACTTCCTTTTTCAATATCCCATGCATTTACCATATTAATATCTGCGCCTATCTTTGCATTGCCTCTGCCTGTAGGGGCAATCTGTCCTTCGTTATTAAGATACCATTGCTTTGAGAACATTTCATCATTAGGCAAAAAAGATAGTTTCAGTTCTTTTTTACCGGCAGCTTCTCCTATGAAAACGGGTTCTGAAAATTCTACATCACTTTCAGATGAAAAATCTTTTACTGCTTTATCTACTGTTTTGGAATTATAAGTATCAAAATAAAAAACATAAATCCTGCCCATTCCAAGTTTTTCGAATAAATCCGCATCGCCGTTATTTTGTTTAAAGACGGGTTCTATCTTGTTTACTTTGTAATCTTCAATTTTTTTATCAAGGGAGGGAATGCCCGTGCGTGTAGAAATCTTTCCTGTTGCTTCGGAAATCTTCAATTCTTTTTTAGTCTTAACTATAACTTTTTCAGTTTTATAATTAAGCTTTTCATTCTCTTCGGAATTAACAGCTATCGCTGAAAAAAGCTGTACGGAAATGATAAGTATTGCAATGTAGATTAATTTCATCAGATAATTTAAAATCTATAGCCTAAGCCAAAACTGACTTTTAAGCCATCAAGAAAAATTTTTGAATTAATTTCCTTACCCAGCGGATAAGAAACTCCGTTAATGTTTACAAAATCTAAAGGAAATTTTGACTTTACATCGTACTCGCCGTCACGGAATCTTAGTTCCATAAAACTCATAAAATTTTTTTCAAAATAATATTCAATTCCGCTAAGAACTACTAAACTTAAACCAAAAGATTTAGAAATAGTTTCACTCTCATAGTTCAAAAATTTGCGTTTTCTGTCGCCGGAATACAAACCTATTCCTCCCCCAAGATATATATTCAGGTTCTCCTGAAAAGAAGGCACATTGAAATACGCAGTAAACTCGACAGGATATGCCGTTATGGATTCAGTCAGTTTAATTCTTGCAACAGATGTATCACCTTCAAGTGTAAGTACAGCATCATTATCCTGAATTTTTATAAACTCTACTGTTACACCGAGAAATAAATCATTACGAAAGAGTTTTGTGCGTAACGAAAAGCTGTATCCGTATCCTCCTGATATATCCAGTGTGGAATTTCTTTCAACTAAATCTGCAGAGTAAGGTGCAAGCTGAATAGTAGCGGATGAAACGTAATTTAAAGAACCTGATACTATTACATCGCTGAAAAAAGGTGAATCTGAATTTGTTTTAAGGGCTGAATTGGAAACTGTGTTTTGTGAAAAACCAATCGAGGGAATTAAAAGGGCAACTGACAATAAAATAAGCCTTAACATAAGCCATATTATTAAAATTATATGATAATATCAATGAATGAGTAAATAAAACTGCATGCGCTTTACCGCAAAGAGGCTAAGTATCTGCAAAGAACGCAAAGTAATCAATATTTTGAAAAATGTTTTTTAAATTTTTGGTTGGCTTTACTTTTAACTTCTTTGCTTCTTTGCGGTAAAATTTAAAGTTTACCTCGTTTATAGTACAAATAAAAAAGGCAGGATACTTTTCAATATCCTGCCTTATATATAAACCTATATTTTGTTCTTAGTTGAAGAACCTGTCGCGGTTATCAACTATATCCGCTTCGTTCTGCATCTTCTGCAGCCATTCCTGAACTACAGATTGTTTCTTTTGTGCAAGAAGTCCGTTTCTTATTTCATTATAAGCTTTCAGATAATCATCGTTATTGAAAGGCGTTACATTGTTCAATTGAATAAGATAATATCCTTTAGAACCTTTAACAGGCTGGGAAATTTCTCCCTGCTTTAATGTGAAAATTGCATCAGATACTGCAAAGTCCTGACCGATTTTCGGAGCAGGCTTTGAAACTGAAACGCTGTCTGCTGTCTCCACTACAGAAGGAGGAGTAAGAGTAGATAAAGATTTAATATCGTTATTCTGAATTTTAGCGCGTAAGTCAGTTGCCATCTGTTTAAGGACTGCAAACTTCTTCTGCTCAACTACTTTTGGTTTTACCATTGTAGTTTTAATGGAATCAAAATTTCTGTAGCCTGCAGGAGTTTTTTCAATAAGCTCATAAACACCATAGCCGCCCTGAATTTTAACAGGTTCAAAAACTTTTTTAGGTCGGCTGTCTAAAGCCAGTTTCATAAGCTTCTTATTCTGCCCGGCTCCAGGAATAAATCCGTCTTTCAATACATCAGGTGTAGTAGTGCAAATCAGATTTACCTGTTTTGCAAGTGTATCAATGTTAGCGCCTTTATCTACATCAAGATAGAAGCTTTCAGCTTTCTTCTTTGCGATATCTTTTGTTCTGGCGCCTGCTGTAACTGTTTTTTTAATTTCAGCTACTTTAAATTCTTTTTTGGATTTTCCTTTTACCTGAATAATATGAAAACCAAATTGTGTCTTTACCGGTCCGACAATTTCGCCGTCTTTAGCATTCATTGCTGCATCTTCAAATTCCTTAACCATAGCGCCTTTTGTAAACCAGCCTAAATCACCTTTCTGTGTTTTAGCAGAAGGCTCATCAGATAACTGCTGTGCAAGTGTATTAATATCTTCACCTGCTTTTACTCTTTTAAATATATCTTCGGCTTTCTTTTTTGCCGCGGCTGTATCTGTTCCGAAATTTACTAAAATGTGTGAAGCATTTACATATGTATCTTCACCTTCCTTAGAGTCAATAAGTCGAATTACTTTATAACCGTCATTTCCTATGATAATATCTGAAACATCACCCGGCTTTGCAGAGAATAAAAATTTAGTTGCATCGCTTCCAAAAGCATTAGGCTTCTGATAAGTATCGCTGAACGGAGATACTGAGTTATCATTTACAAGTCTTATTAAGCTTGAATCTTCCAGCGTTGCTGTCTTCAAATCCTTAATTAATACTTCAAGATATTTTTGCGCTGCTGCTGTATCTTCTGCAGTTGCAGCATCCGAAAATACAACGTACTTGAATTTTACGCTTTCATCAACTTTAAAATCTTCTTTATGTGCATCGTAATATTTTTTCATCTCTTCATTCGAAGGATTGTTCATGTTTGTATCTGTTATCATGCTGAAATCTAATCCTGAATAAGAAATATTGGCGAAAATTTTATCGTCTTTATATTTTTGTAATACATCGGCTTCCGTTACACGTACACCGGCTGTAAGTACTGCCTGTAATTTTTCTGATTGTAATACTTCACGAAGGTAACCTTCTACTTGTGTCCAGAACTGAGTTGCTTCTTTTGTCTTCATTCCAAGAGCCTGCTGATAGAAGCCAACATTAAACACTCCGGTTGAATCCATAAAGTTCCTCTTTATAGGGTCAGGAAGCTGTTCGGGTCTGTTGTAAATCCAGTCTAAAATTTCTTTATCACTTACAGTGATATTGTACTTTCTCATCGCTTCCTTTGTGATGGTCTGAGTAATCAAGCCGTTCCAGACCTGGTCACGAATCTGCTGCATCTGCGCTTCATCGATATCTTTGCCATTATTCTGCTGGCGCATTTGTGCCGCTTGTTGTTCAACTGCCTGCTCAAATTGCTGATAAGTTATCTCTTCTCCGTTAACTTTTGCAAAAAGCATTCTGTCTTCTCTTAAACCCATAAGGTTCATACCCCATTCAAAAACTATTGTCGCTAAGAATGCAACGATAACAACTATGATAATTACAGGCATTTTATCCCGTAATTTATTCATAACGCCTGTATTGTAATGCTTTTGCTCTTTTTTATGGTCTGTCATTAGTTAAAATATAACTCTTTAATTATGTATAAAAATTTGAAATTTTGCGCAATAAACCTTAAAGTTATAGGTTTTGGGAGGGAAAATCAATTCAAATAATTCGTTAAAATTCAGAATTGACTGATTATTTAGGCATTCTGATTATTGAAAATTTAAGGCTCGAATTAACAACTACACTTGCAATTGATTTTAACTCAGACAAAAAACGCAGTTCAGCGTTTCTTTTTCCTATTTCTGCTATAACATCTTTTATTTCAGTCACATTTAACGGCGCTACAGATTTATAAGAAACATAATATCCCGCAGTTTCATCCAGCAAGGTGAAATTATCAGGTTCGAATTCATATATATAAAGGGTTACATTCTGAATTCTTACTTTCCAGGCTTCTTCTACATTTATTATGTAGTCTTTTGTACTCTCACCAAAAAACGTATTTAAATCTTCTTCAGATGTGTGAGCTCCTTTATAATATGTAACTCTCGGGCAATTTCTTGGAAGTAAATAATTATGAAGAAGCTTATCTGATATTGCAAAAACTACATCACTTTTTATTGATTCATAAAATTGCGGTGACGGCCGCGGATGGAAAATTTTATATCCGGCTCTTCACTGATATGAAATAGTTTCATTTACTTCCGTAAAGTTATTTCATTTATTTCATTAAAGTATCAACGTAAGTATACGGGTCCTGCTTCTTTTCATAAAGCTCATCTAAGTTTTCTGCAAGTGTCTTTCGTTTTTCATCGTTCCAGAAAGTATAATCAAGCCTGTTATGAACTAACTCGTAAATTTTCTTAGTAAGATTCGCTATTCTTTTTTTCTTCAGCCAGCCGGATTCTTCCAGATGCTTTTTATGCTTTTCAATCTCTGCTAATAATTCTTCAATTCCTTTATTCAGACTTCCCACTGTCTTCAACACATTTATTATCCAGTTATCTTCCGTCGGCGGTTTAAGATGAATAATATTTTTAAGAGTGGCAGCTACTCCGTCTGCGCCTTCTCTGTCAGATTTATTCAGCACGAAAATATCGGCAATCTCCATAAGCCCTGCCTTCATTGCCTGTATTGCATCACCCGATTCCGGTACAAGCACAACAATTGTGCTGTCTGCTGTCTTAGCAATATCTAGTTCTGACTGCCCGACGCCGACTGTTTCAATTAAAATAAAATCCTTACCGCAGGCATCAAGCACATCACATGCTTCTACGACGTTCATGCTAAGTCCGCCGAGCGAACCGCGAGTTGCCATTGAACGGATATATACTCCGTCCAGCATTCCTACATCCGTCATGCGGATTCTGTCTCCGAGCAAAGCTCCGCCTGTAAAAGGACTCGTAGGGTCTATTGCAATCACACCGACTTTATATCCCTGTGATACTAAAAGCTTTACCAATGCATTGGTAAGCGTTGACTTCCCCGCTCCCGGAGGACCGGTGATTCCAATTTTATATGCGCGCCCTGTCTTAGGATAAATCTTGCGTAAAATTTCTTCGCGCCCATCTGATTCATCTTCAACAACAGATATTGCCCTGGCAATTGCCCTTTTATCGCCGCTGTAAACTCTTTCTAAAAAATTATCGTCTATTTTCATTCTTCAGTTTAAATCAATTTGAATTTTCTGTTTCTCCGCTTATCTCTCTTCTTTCTTTCAGGGCAAGCTCCCATTTCCATGCAGTCGAAAGAGAATTAGATAAATCCCTTTCAGTCTTCCATCCTAATACTTCACCTGCTTTTTTAGTATCTGCATAGATTGACGGTACATCACCTGCCCGTCTTGGTCCTATTTTATAATTTACCTTTACTCCTGTACTCTCTTCAAATGTTGTAATGATTTCCAGCACAGAGTTTCCTATTCCTGTTCCAAGATTAAAAATCTCTAAATTATCTTCACTCTTTTTTTCAATTAATCTTTCTACAGCTTTTACGTGAGCTTTTGCTAAATCAACTACGTGAATATAATCACGGACATTTGTTCCGTCAGGTGTTTCATAATCATTTCCGAACACGGTAAGCTGCTCTCTTAATCCTATAGCAGTCTGAGTAATGAACGGAACTAGATTGTTTGGCACTCCTATAGGAAGCTCGCCGATTAATGCACTATCATGCGCACCGATTGGGTTAAAATATCTGAGAGAAATTACTCTTAGGTTATCGGCTCGTGATAAATCTTCCAGCATTCTTTCTCCTATCTGCTTTGTAAATCCGTATGTTGAAAGCGCTCTTTTCATAGGTAAACTTTCAGTAACAGGGAGTTCTTCTGCATCAGCATAAACCGTGCATGAAGAAGAGAAAACAAAATTGTTAAGCTTATTGTTTACTATGCAATCGAGAAGATTTACCATCCCGACAACATTATTATTGTAATATTTCATAGGTAATCTTTCCGATTCACCCACCGCTTTAAATGCAGCGAAGTGAATTATTGCATCAACATCTTTTTCTTTTTCGAGACAATAGTTCAGGTCTTCTTTATCGCATAAATCAATATTGTAAAACGTTGGAGCTTTACTTGTAATTTGTTCTATTCCTCCAAGCGCAGATGCATCGGAGTTTGAGAAGTTATCAATGATTACAACATCGTATCCGGCATTCATTAACTCAACAACTGTATGCGAGCCTATATATCCTGCGCCGCCTGTAACTAAAATTTTTGCCATAATCTATTTTCTAAATGTGACTTTTATAAAACTTTTTATAAAACTTTACTGCCTATATCACTTCTGAAATATCTATTTTGAAAATCTATATTTTCTATTGCTGAATATATATTATCAAAAGCAGAATTAAAAGATTTTTCAGAGAGAGAAACTACTGAAAGCACCCTGCCCCCATGAGTATAAATTTTTCCGTCTCTTTCTACTGTACCTGCATGAAAAACCAATACATCATCCGGAACTTCATTCAATCCCTCTATTAACATTCCTGTTTTATATTCATCGGGATAGCCCAGCGATGCAAGCACAACGCATCCTGCATAAGCATTTTTTACAATGAGATTACAATTTTTTAAATTTCCTTCTGCTGATGCTATGAGTAATTGCAGAAAATCCGACTCTATTAATGTAAGAACTGCCTGTGTTTCGGGATCGCCGAAGCGGCAGTTGAATTCAATCACATACGGCTCTTTGTCTTCACTTATCATCAAACCTGCATATAAACATCCTCTATACTCTCTTCCTTCCTTTTTTAAAGCAGAAAGAGTAGGCTGAATAATTTTCTCTTTCACTTTGGACAACACTTCTTCATCACAATATTTACGAGCGGGAGAAAACGCTCCCATACCGCCAGTATTCTTTCCTTTATCTTCGTCGAAAACTCTTTTGTAATCCTGTGCCGATGGAAGAATTGTATAATTTTCACCGTCAGTAATTACAAATAAAGAGACTTCATTGCCTGTTAAGAACTGTTCAACAACAAAGCTTAAGCCCGACTCGCCAAATATTTTAGTTTCAGTTAAATCTTTTACACATACACTTACTTCTTCATTATCATTACAAATAATTACGCCTTTTCCGGCAGCTAAACCGTCCGCTTTTATTACAACAGGAAATTTTATATTCTCTACAAAAGAATCTAATTCGTTTAAATTTTCACCGGTAAAAAGTTTATACTGAGCGGTCGGAATGCCGTACTTTTGCATCAAATCTTTTGAAAAGACTTTGCTCGTTTCAATTTCCGCTGCTGATTTCCTCGGACCGAAAATTTTCAAACCTTCCTTCTCAAATTCATCTACTATTCCAAGCGATAAAGGAATCTCAGGTCCGACAACGGTAAAATCTATTTTCTCTTTTAAAGCAAATTCTTTTAACGATTTAATGTCAGTTGAATGAATGTTGATCGGAGTCGCAAATTTATTTATTCCGGGATTTCCGGGAGCAGCGTACAGAACTGAGTTGTTATTTTTAAATGAAGGTGAGTTAAAAATCTTCCAAGCTAAGGCATTTTCGCGTGCGCCGTTACCAATAAGTAAGATTTTCATAGCAGAAAATTCGAAAAATCAGTTAGTCAATATCTTTTAAAAGATTAAATTCTTTTGCAAGTTCGTAAGTAAGGTTTCTTCTGTCGTATTCACTTAGCATATCTTCATTTGCAACAGGCAATGTATGCGATTGCTTTGCATCGTAATATTCTTTTATTGCTGTAGCAATTTCAGCGGGATTCTCTTCATTAATAAATTTTATTGCATTATACTTCTCAAGCATTTTTTTTGTAACGCCTTCAGGTATGCATGCAATAATATTCTTTTTGCTGCCAATATATTCTCCAACTTTGCCGGGCATTGCAGCATCTTCATTCTCTCCCCTGGAAATCATAAGGAATAATACATCCGATGCCATTACATATTTCACACAGTCAACGTGCTCAAGATATCCCGTTATATTAAGATAAGGTTCGATGCCCAGAGTTTTTGCAATATGTAAGTTTTCTTTTGAGAAAGTACCTATGAAACAAAACTCAACTTTGTCTTTCAGTTCAGGATATTTTTCAACAAAAGTCTTTATAGCTTCGAAATAAAACTTCGGATTTCTTGTATAAAAGCTCCCCGAATAAGAAACTCTGAATTTACTTGTTACGGGTAGTTCTGAATGCGCTGCCTTTTCAAAATCTTCACTGTCAAATCCATGCGTAATAATTTTTATATCATTATACTCTATATTTCCGTAGCGTGAAATTATATATTCCTTCACTCTGCGGTTTGTTGTGATAACTTTATTTGCATTATGAAGCACGCCTTTTTCAAGACGCATATTTTTCAGCTTATGATATGGTGTCGGATAAGTATTAAGCACAGGGCTATCGACCCATGCATCTCTGTAATCTATTACTAAAGGAATTTTATATTTACGTTTTACTTCCTGCCCTATTAAAAAATCTGTGTAAGGCGGAGCAGTTGCAAACACCAGATCAAAGCCGCCGTACTTATCCCATATCTCATCAATTTTTTTAAGAGCTTTTTTCTTCCAGCCGATTTTTGAGTCAGGAATAAAAAAGAACTGAGAAACAGTGCTTCTCAATTTTCTCATTTTTTCATTGGGAGCCTTAACAATTATCTTCGAAGGGTCAAAGTCTTTTGCGCCTGTTCTCTCTATAATTATACCGCTATCCAGCGCTTCCTGAAGAAGTGAGTTATCGACTGCAAAATATTTTTTAGGAGAATCCGTAAGCACAATAGGCTGCCAGTTAAAATCCTTTAGATACTTTGCAAATTTCAGCGTTCTCTGAACTCCTCCCATGCCCATTGGCGGGAAGTAGTAAGCTATTATTAAAACTTTATTCAAAAATTATAGAGTGATTAATTCTTTAGGGCTGATGTTAAGTATCTCGCAGCCGTTTTCTTTTACAATAACGTCGTCTTCTATTCTTACGCCGCCTAAGCCTTCGACATAAATCCCCGGCTCGATTGTTACTATATTATTAACTAAAAGTTTGTAGTCAGTTCTTGGATTTATTGAAGGACCTTCATGTATATCATATCCCAAACCGTGACCTAAGCCATGTCCGAAATTATCTCCGTATCCTTTTTCTTTTATATATCCTCTTGCATATGAGTCAAGCTTCTTCACCGCAATACCGGCGCGGACTGCATCGATTGCTCTCAGCTGGGCTTCAAGCACTATATTATATATCTTTTTGCACTCGGCAGGAATTTTACCGAAGGCAATAGTTCTTGTCATATCAGATTTCATTCCTTCTACTACACATCCGAAATCTA
>JBHEKU010000228.1:0-6000 GCA_041859205.1 Ignavibacteria bacterium
GCTTTTATTTTACTTATTATTTTCTACTTGTTACATATTATTTGACAAGTACCATTCTCTTTGTATCAACAAAATCAGCAGCTTCGATTCTATAGAAGTAAACACCGCTGGCAAAATCTGCTCCGTTGAAATCAACTGAGTAAACGCCTGTAGGTTTAACTTCATTTAATAATTTTGCTACTTCCCTTCCCGTTATATCAAAGATTCTCAATGTTACAAAGCTTTGCTTTGGTAAAGAGAAATTAATCTTTGTAGTCGGGTTGAAAGGATTTGGATAATTTTGTGAAAGCTCGAATTTATCCGGTACCATTGTTAATGGTGTTCCGGTGCCTGTCGGACCGCCTGCGGTAACGTCATCGATAAACGCATTATTACCGAATGCTGATAAAGCGGTGAACCTTACTCGGTCTGTTCCTATCGGCATTGCTAATAATTTCGTTCCCCATTCGTTATTTGCAGGTGACATATATTCTGTATTGTTTCCGATTGCACCTGTTGTAGTTAAATTATTGGTTGAGTTATAACCTGTAGCAGGTGTATTTTTTGCTATTAAAGTAATTAATCTTGCCCAGGTTGTACCTCCGTCTGTAGAAGTATATATAGCCATTGAATCAGCTGAAAGTGTTGTTGTCGGCTGATAGAATTTATGAGCATAATTAAATCTAAGATAGTTAGTTCCTGCAATTACTGCCGGGAATTGATTTGTTGTCAATGACTGCGTTGTACCGCCCGATGCTGAATAATAATCGAACATTGCTGAACCGACTGTTGCGCCGTAACCGCCCGGTGCCTGTCTAGTCCAGTATTGTGTTCCTGTACCTGTGTAAGTCCATTCTACAGGTGGGAAAGTTGTGCTGATAAAGCTTTCGTTCAGCGGAAGCGCGCCTACTCTTCTTAAAGTAAGTGCTCTTGTTTCGCTTGATGCTGTTGAATCAGAAGGACTTCTGTAAGCATAAACTCTCCATTGTCCGACTATTGAATCCCCTCTTAAAATACCAAGAGTATTTAACATACCATCCAATGCAGAATTCACCATCGTTAAAGATGTATCGAATTGGTTATTTCCTGAAGGAATATTGAATACTACCGGTCCGGCAAATGTAGGGCTGTCAAACTGCCATTTGTATTTTAATCCCGGTCCGCCGCTTCTCCATGAAATTGTTAAATTGGAGTTATCATTCGGAGCTGTTATTATTCTTGCATTATTTAAAGGTGAAACCAAAGCAAACGGAGTTACGTTTACCTGACCTCTTCTTAATGTTATTGCTCTTGGTCCGTTAGTTGCTTTTAAAGAGTCTGCGCCTGTTGCACCCGGTACTTTATAAGCCCAGATATCAAACTGACCAACTAATGAATCTGAAGCTGTGCCTGTATTTGTAAACCCTGCTGCTGCAAGTATATCATCTAATGCGCCTAATGTTGTAGTTATTGAATTTGTAGAGGCATTGATTTGCACTCTTCTTGGTGTTGCAACGTTACCGAATATCCATTTATATGTTGCGCCTGTTGCTGATGTATCCCATGTTAATGTTACAGGAGTAGTTGAGCCCGGGAAAGTTACTATTCTTGAACTTGCTACAGGTGTTTGAATATTAAACGGACTTAACGGATATGTTGCAATCTGCACGCCTGTTGTCCATGCATTATAGATTCCCGTTTTATCATCCATCCATAATGGCCATACTTTTGTTCCTTGTGATGTAACGCCTATGTAATCACCTGCGTAACCTGCTGCTACACCTGAAAGTGTTACAGTTTTTGGTCTGAATCTGTGGTCACTTACTACAACATCGGTAAATGTATTTCCGCCGTCGATAGAACGTGACATCATTACTTCAGCAGAATCTGCTGCTGTATTTCTGTTATCGTAGTATACAATATTTACACCGCCGGTAGCGTCAACACAAATTGCATTATAAAACTGTAATTTGCCGTTGTTCATCGGGTCTTGATTTACTCTTACGCCTGATGACCAGTTTGTACCACCGTTTGTGGATTTCCACATAACGATATCAGCATCACTTCCTAAAGGAGCAATATTTTTTCCTGATGCTACTACATATATCCAGCCGTTTCTCGGACCGCCTGTATTATCTACAGCAATTCTTGGAAAGCTGTTCATTCTTATTCCGTAAGGAGCGAAGCCGGTACCGAATACAAGTAAACCGTTCATATCAACAACATTGTTTGAACCTGTAAAAGATACACCGCCGTTTGTTGATTTTGCAAAGCTAAGGAAGTCTTCTGCTGCGCTTCCTAATGTATTTGCCCATACAGAGTAAACTACTCCGCCCGGACCAACTGCAACATCTTCACCTCTGGCTGTATATCCTGAAGCCGGAGTTATCATTGTTACAGGTGTTGACCATGTTGTACCGCCGTTAGATGTATATGAACATCTTGCAGGATACGGTGAGCTGAATGTTGTATAAACACAGTAGCTTCTTCCGTAGTAAGGACTGCTTGGTACATCATCTGTACCTGCTAAGTTTTTATCTACTGAACCTGATTCGATTGTGTAATTTGCCGACCATGTTAAGCCGTTATTTGTAGAAGTATTTGCAAACATTCCTGAAGTCGAAAATCCTAAGTGAGTCATATGTATTCTGCCGTCTTTATCAATTGTTGGTCCCGGATCACCGCCGTGGTTACCAATCGGTGCGCCTTGTAATGTATCGCTTCCAAACCATGAAGCGCCGCCATCTGTTGTAACGTAAACACCTTCACTGATAAATAATGATGAACCGGCTACATTAATAGCATTTGAAGAGCCGAACATTATTAAAGGATTGGTTGGGTTTCTGACGATTACTACTTCTGTTTGTGCGCTGTTTACACGCGGAAGAACACGGACATTCGGAGAAACCATGAATGTTCCCTGTGGTGTTTGAACAACTCTTGTTTCTGTGACAGGATGAACATAGTCAACTTTTCCCATCATTGGGAAAGACGTTGAATATGTCTGTTCTGCATCGTAGAGCCTTGACGGATCTACTGCCCATTTCTGGGGTGTATCTTGAGATTTTTGACCTGTAAAAATTACAAATCCAAAAATCGCAACGGAAAATAACAGTATGATTTTCCTCACGAGGGTTCTCCTTCTTTAGAATTTCGTTTTAGGTTTAGTTTATTATAATTTACTTCAATATTAGACAAAATAACTGCAAAAATCTGTTACGGAATATATACACTGCATTTATAAAAAACACAGGGGTTTTATTTTAATATGGTATACAAACAATACCTGCGGGGAAAGAACCCATCTCCATTCTTCTGCTGTTCAATGTAAAATCTGACATATTTATAATTCTCGTTACTCCTACTTTAAAGCTTCCGACCGTAGGATGATGACCGTCCTGCCCTGACTGTGTTTCGCAAGCTATGTATGCATAATTCCCGTCCGATGAAAAGTCTACTCCATGCGGCTGAACACCAACTGATGTTACTGTTCTGAAAGGAGTATTTGTTGTAGTATTAATAATTGTAACTGTTCCGTCATTTCTGTTACAGACAAAAATATACTGATTATTCCTTGAGTGCTTCATAAGCAGAGGATTATCCCCTACCTGTATTGTCGGTGTGAGCACTGAAGGCTCCAATGTTCTTGCGCTGTAAACTCTTACAAAGTCAGGAGTAGTATTCCCTGCAACTCCAACACATGTTACATATAATGTAGAATCATCCGGTGAAATTAATACCTGATATGGACGATATGTAGATGTTCCGTTTCCTGAAGGCGGAACGCCGGGACCAATAGGAGCCTGTGATTCTATTTCCATATCACTGGTTCTTATTTTGAATATATATTCACCAATCTGGCTGGTTACAAAAATGTACTGTCCGTTATGCGTCATTGCCATTCCGTGAGGAGCATTCATCTGCACAGCAGTTGCAGTATCTAAAATACTCATTCCGCCTGCAGTGCTTAATTTTTTCACACGTCGTTCAGTACCCGATGCATCGAAGTTACTTACATATAAAAAATTATTATCAGGTGATATAATTAAATGAGCTGGATTATTCCCTACGGCAATTCTTCCAACCTGTGCATAAGTGGCAACATCATATTTTTCTATATACCCTTCCTGTATCAGGCTGACATAAAAATATTTTTGCTGCGGGTCAACAATTATGTAATGAGGAGCATCCAATGCAGCGCGTCCGCCAACAGGTATTAATCTTGTAACTAAATTATTTTCAGTGTTAACTACTGCAACTACATCTGCAGCCTGATTTGTAATGAAACATTTTTTTGAAAAATCCTGATTTGCTATTTGTCCGTCTTTATTTGGCGCTCCGTTATTTATCCATCTCATTAACAGCGAAACTTTATCAGCAGGCATCTTATGCAGGTCCATTAATACTTCAGAGACCGGAGATATATTTGTATCATTATTAACTATTGAAGTTATATGCGACCAGAAGCCGTTGTATGGAATAATCATCGTTCCGTTATTAGAACCCTTCATAGCTGAAGACCAGT
Organism: Ignavibacteria bacterium; assembly: GCA_041859205.1. Taxonomy (GTDB): domain Bacteria; phylum Bacteroidota; class Ignavibacteria; order Tepidaquicellales; family Tepidaquicellaceae; genus JAFDZO01. Next base: position 4,484 of record JBHEKU010000228.1, read on the forward strand.
CCTGCAAATCCAAACCGCCTGCTTTTGATGCTGTATTATGGCAGGAAGAATTTGTACAAGTATTCGAAGTTGAGTTAAACGGAGTGCTGAAAAGTGTTGCAATGCCATCAGGAAAAGGTGTACCTGTTACGGGATCGCTTGTAACAAAATCCTGCTTGCAGGAATAAAGAAAAACGGATGAAGTAATAGTTAAGAATATTATAAAAGATATTTGGTGAATCTTTTTAACACCGTTCATTTAATTAGTTTTGTTAATTAGTTTTAAGTTAGGTTCAAATTTTTTTATATCAATAATAAAATTATCAGCCAGAGGTTCGGGAGTATTTTTTAGGGGGTGGAGATTTACGAGAATTCCTTTTGCTTCGCAAATCAATGTGTTTGTTTCCGGGTTTTCAATTATCTGGTCAAAGCAAAAGCTTGAGTTTTTTATCCATTCGATTCTTGTATAAACATCAAGCAGGTTGTCTAAAAATCAGAAGCCTTTATAATTAATGTTGTTGTTCACAACAACAACTTTTAAGCCGTCGTCAAAAATTCCTGTAGGTAAAATTCTGTAACCTAAATTTCTTCTGTATTCTATTCTTGCTGCTTCAAGATATTGCAGGTAAACTGCATTGTGAACTATGCCCTGCGAGTCCACTTCAAAAGTCCTTACTCTTACCTGAATTTTGTGCTTATACTGTTCGTTTCCCACCTGCTCCATTTTAAAAAATTTAATTTTCAAAATTAATGTAATTAATTATCCTAATTGCATTATTTATCTGTCAAGTAAAAAAATAAAATATTTACCTATTAGTAGGTATAGGCAGGATTTTATTTGAAGAGGTTTTTAGAATGAGTAAATTATATGTGGCAATTTAAAATTCAGAATTCAGAATTCAGAATTGAAAATTAAACGAAAACCTTGGAACTTGAAATTTGAAACTTGGAACTGAAATAAGAATCCGACTTTTTGCAATTAATAATTAATAATTAGCAGTGAACAGAAATTACTTCTTTTAAAATCTTAAATCTTAAACAGAAAGAATCCGACTTATTTCCGACTATTCTAAAAAATAAAAATAGCAGTATTGAAAAAACAAGAACGATGAAATATAAACCCGACCAAAATCCGACTATTTGCAATTAATAATTAGCAATGAGCAGAAATTACTTCTTTTAAAATCTTAAATCTGAGTTCTTAAATCTTAGAAGGAAGAAATCCGACTTTTTTCCGACTAAATACAATAGTGAAAATAATGAAATCTGAAATAAAACTCGTAATTCGTAATTTGGAATTCGTAATTGAATAAGAATCCGACTTTTTTCCGACTATTTACAATAGTGAAAATAATGAAATCTGAAATAAAACTCGCAATTCGTAATTTGGAATTCGTAATTAAATAAGAATCCGACTTTTTTCCGACTAAATATAATAGTGAAAAAAATGAAATCTAAAATAAAACTCGTAATTCGTAAATTGGAATTCGTAATTGAATAAGAATCCGACTTTTTGCCGACTATTTACAAAAAAAATA
>JBHEKU010000257.1:0-3289 GCA_041859205.1 Ignavibacteria bacterium
CTTGGAATTTTGGGGATGGATCACCCGTTGTTGGAGCACAGAACCCGGTTCACAGTTTTACAACAAATGGCAGAGATACCAGCTATGTAGTTCGACTTACAATTACCTGTGCTTCCGGCACTGGAACAGCAACAAAAACTGTAAGAGTATTTGCAAAACCTAAGGTAAATTATTCTGCCAGTAAAACATCCATTTGTGCCATAACCGATTCAGTTTGTATGGTAAATACCTCTGATTTTGCTGCCGGGAATTCATATTTGTGGAATTTCGGCGATGCTACTATTTCAGACAAATTCGAACCTTGTAAAACCTATTCAACCCCTGGGATTTATGATATAACTCTTACAGTTATTAATGAAGAGGGGTGCTTGAAAGACAGTACAATGAAGCAACTGGTAAAGGTTGAGCAAATTCCAAGTACTGCATTTAGTGTCAACGCATTTAGTGGTTGTAGCCCGTTTAACGTTATTTTTACCAATAATACCGACACTGTTGGGAATGACTATTCAGACTGGACATGGGATTTTGGAGATAGCGGAACTCCATTTTTGGGCTTTAAACCTCCGGTAAGAACCTATTCAAATATTGGTGAATACACTGTAACTCTTGGAACGAAAAATGCAATTGGTTGCTATAATTATTCTACTCAGAAAATTGTTGTAAAGCCTACTCCAATTGCAAAATTCAATGCCGCATTACCGGCATGTCAGAATGAAAATTTATTTATTGAATTTACGGGTAGCTACAATAGTTCTCCAACATTTACTTGGGGATTTGATGATCCGGTATTTCTTGCCGGAGGTGGAGAAGGACCATATTTTGTTCAATGGGAAGAAGCAGGAAGCAAAGATATTACACTTACAGTTTCAGAAACTGGTTGTTCTTCTTCATTCTCTCAGAAAGTTCAGATTAATCCGATTACAAAAGTTTCACTTAGCATATCAGCAAACCTCGATACAATTTGCTCTGATCAGGAAGCCACATTTGGTGCATCTCCTTCAAATTACGAGAACTATTCATTTTATGTAAATTCAACGCTGGTTCAAAATTCGTCCGAAAGTCAATATACAGGAACCGGATTTAAGAATTTGGATAGGATTTATGCAGGTGTTGTAGATATAAATGGATGTACTCAGATTGTTAGTGATACACTTGTTTTAAATGTTATTGACGCTCCATCAATTATCATTTCAAGTTCCGCTGTAAATGATACTATTTGCTTCGGGGCTCCAATAAGTTTTAGTGCTTTACCTTCGGGATACGACGAATATACATTTTATATAGCAAACACAGTTGTTCAAACCGGACCGGGAAGAATTTTTAATTACTCTAATTTGCAAAACAATGAAAGGGTTTATGCAACTGCAAAAAATGATATTTGTTTAAGCGAGGGAAGTAATAATATATTCACAAGTGTAAAAGATGTATTGCCAGCACCGGCTGTTTACTGCGGAAATTCATCTGTTTCAACGATTCAGTTTAGTTGGGATGAAATTGTTGGTGCAACATCTTATGAAATAAGTCTTGACAATGGAGCATTTCAAAATCCAAGTTCAGGCTCTAACGGAACACTTCATTTTTTATCAGGCCTTGGAATTAATGAAACTCACTCGATAAGAGTAAGAGCTGTTGATCAAACAACCTGCGGAAACGGATTAATTTCTGCTGCTGTTAGTTGCTCTTCTATTGATTGTGGCGAAATATTGTATAATTTGAATGATCAAAGTCGCACAGTTTGTGAAAATGATAATGTTATTCTTTCAATTGATGGCGTTAACATTCCTGATTATTCAATTAAATGGAACAACGAATCAAATACATCTAGTAATTTTTATAGCCTTACTGCAATAAAGGATACAATTGTACCGGTAGTTGTAATAAATAATGCAGCTCCGCTTTGTCCCTCTGTAAAAAAATATTTTAACATCAGAGTATCCCAATCTCCGGTTGTTACCTTGGTAAGTTCAGCTGGCGTCGATCCTGTTTGTGAAGGTACACCAATTGTTTTCACAGCATTTTCAACCGATCTAAAGAAATATCTCTTTTATGAGAATAATAAATTGGTTAAAGATAGTCCTGATAATTTTTATGTAGCGGAGGATCCGATTGATGGCAGACATATATATGTGTCGGGTCAAAATGATGGTTGCAAAGTTTCATCCCCTGATATAATTATGAATGTTGTACAGGCACTGGCAACTCCTCAGGTAAATTACAGTTTTTCAACAGACAATAGCGTGGTTTTTTATTGGAATCCTGTTCAGGGAGCGGCTGGTTATAGGGTAAGTGTTAACAATGGGCCTTTTATTGTGCCATCAAGTGGTTCAGCGGGATTAAATCATGCAGTTACTTCATTAATGCCAGGTCAGGCGGTTACAATTTCTATTTATGCTTTGGGAAGCACAATTTGCGGTAACAGTGAGATTTCTCAACCAGCTATAGGATTTGCTGAAAACTGCAGCTCGTTTTATTATGAAATTGAAAACAATTATACAATATGCAGTGGTGATTCAATAAATCTTGTGGTTAACAATTTGAATCTCAGTAACTATGATGTTATTTGGGGAACTTTACCTCCTTCAAAATTGAAATCAATTTATGTAGCTCCTCAAAAAGATACTATTATTTCTGTTGTTATTAAAAATCTTGATAAGCCATATTGCCCGCGTCAGGTAAGCTATATTACTGTTAAGGTAAAAGCCAAACCCAATAAAATAATTCTTACCAGCTCAGATGCCAATAATTTAATTTGTGAAGAGGAAATGGTTCGCTTTACTGCAAATCCAGCAGGATATGATGAGTATTATTTTTACAGGGGGGCAAATCTTATTCAGGAAGGTTATAGCAATTTCTATGAGACATCCGATTGGCTCAATAATCAGAGAATATCAGCTATTGCGATAAATGAAGGTTGTGAAGGTGAAATGAGCGATGAAGTTATTACATCTGTAAAAAGCAAATTAAAAATTCCACAGGTAAATCCGGGAATTTCAACCACGGGTAGTATATCATTTGTATGGGATTCAATTCCAAATGCAGTAGGATATAAAGTAAGTGTTGATGGTGGTGCATATGTCAATCCGTCAACAGGATTAACAGGACTTTCCCACGTTATTAACGGATTTTCAGCAGATGATTCAGTTAAAATAACAGTGATTGCACTTGGTGATTTACCATGCGGAAACAGTGAGCCATCTCCTGAAGTAACAGGCTATGCTATTGTTTGTGAAAGCATTAGTTACAAGTTAGATCCCTATCATGCCTTATGCGAAAATGAAGAAATTACTTT
>JBHEKU010000020.1:0-17829 GCA_041859205.1 Ignavibacteria bacterium
CGGACCATATTCAGATTTTCAATTATCAACATCCAATACTTTTTCAACTATTCTGCACTCGGTTAGAGTTTCCGAAAATTTTTACCAATTACCCTTAGGGATTTTAAGCGATCAGGTCACATATTTCTGGAGGGTGAGAAAGTTTGTTAATAATGAATACAGTGATTGGTCACTCACATACAGTTTCAGAACGGGGATTGCGGCGGTAAATAATATTACTACCTCGATACCTGATAAATTTTTCCTGTACAATAGTTATCCCAATCCATTCAATCCGTTGACTAAAATTAAATTTGATTTGCCGAAAAGCTCATTGGTTAAAATAAATGTTTTTGATATTAACGGAAGAGTTGTAAATGAGCTTGTAAATGAAATTCTTCAGGCAGGAAGCTATGAAACGGAATTCAATGGTGTCAATTTATCCAGCGGAGTTTACTATTACAGAATTGAAGCAAATGAATTTACTTCGGTAAAAAAAATGATTTTAATAAAATAGAGTTATTCAATTAATAATAAAAAATCCCGTAGACAATTATCTGTTTACGGGATTTTCATTTGTCCAAAATAACAGAATGAACAATTCTATTGTTTTATACAAACTATTATTGCCTTCTCTGAATTCATAGTCTTTCCTTTCCTTTTAATGATTCTTAAGTTAGCAAATAAAAACAAACGGGGCTTTACGCCCCGTCTTCGTTCAAGAATTCGTCCCGTAACCCCAGATACGGAACTGTTCTAAACAATCTTTATAATTATTTTATATTCCTTTGGCTTTCATCGCCTGTAACTGTTTTTTGTGAGCTGTCTTTGTTTGTTCCTTGGGAACCCGTATCAGTATCATCTTCGTCTGACTCACTTAAATCGTTTGTTCTTTTTGATGAGTCAGTAATTTCTTTATCACCACCGCCAACTCTTTCAGAACTTCCGGTTTGTCCCGGATTAGAACCTTTTGAACCTGATTGATTTGAACCGCCGCTTTGTCCCTGTGTCTGTGTTTGTTGTTCTTGATTTTGTGTATCTGTTCCTGAACCGCTTTGTCTGTTTCTGTCGTTTTCAGAATTTTTATTCTGCGTTCCTGTGTTCTCTGTGTTTCTGTTTGTGTTATCCATAATTTTTAATCTGTTTAAGTTTTAAACTAATATCTTCTTGTTTTTCAAATCATGTGCCAAAGAGGGGATATTAAAATCTGATTATTCGGGGTTAAAATTAAAGGATACAATTTCTAAAAATGACATTGATGACATAAGACTGAATTTATTAACAATAGAAAAAACAAAAACCCTTCACAAAATATTTTTTGTAAAGGGTTTCAGCTGAAGAATATTTCAGCTTAAGGAGAAATAAATTTTGCAATTTATTCTTTCTTATTTTCGTTTTTTAGCTGCCGGTTTTTTCTTCGGTGTTTCTTCTTCATCATCATCTTCTTCGCTTTCACCGTTCATTGCTTCAGGATTTAATTCCTCCGAAATAGCTGTAAGCTTTTCATCGGCTCCCTTTTCTTCTTCAAGAGTTTCATTCAGTAACTCTTCAACCTCTGTGTAACCAAGCAGTCTTGCATATGTAGCTGCACAGCCATAGCTTGCAATTTCATAATGCTCAACTTTTTGCGCTGCACAGATAAGAGCAACATCCATTACCTCCGGAGTTGCATCTTCTTCCATTAGCTCTTTACCTTCTTCTACAAGACCTTCCATAGCTTTGCATTTTTTCCCGGAGAGGCTTTTGCCTCCTGCAAGTTTTGAAATTTTATCAAGTCTTTCAATCTGACCTTCCGTTTCTGCAAGGTGATCTGTAAAGGCCTGCTTCAGTTCAGGTGATGTTGCTGCCTTTGCCATTTTAGGCAATGCTTTTGTTAATTGTTTCTCTGCACTATAAAGATCTTTTAATTCGTCCATTAAAAAATCTTCAAGATTTTTCATTTTAGCCATAGTGATTTTTGTTTTTTTAAGTTAATTATTATTTGTTTTTGCTTTTGAGTTTTTACTCGTTATGTTTTTCTTAGGCAGTTCTTTTGTATTTCCTCTTCCTCTTATTTCTGAAATTTTCGCATAGTGCTCACGAAGCGCTTTCAAATCCTCTTCGCATAGATTTTCCGCATCCACAAGTTCATTACTTGCACCCCCCATTGAATAAATCAATTCATCCAGCTTAAGCTGTAAAGCTAATGAATCTTTATTCTGACTATGCTGAATAATAAATACCATAAGAAAAGTGATGATCGTCGTTCCGGTATTTATCACCAGCTGCCAGGGTTCCGAGTAATCGAACATAGGACCCGTTGCTGCCCATACAATTACAAATCCTAACGCGATGGTAAATGCCGGCGCACTTCCTGTAAAACTTGTTATGCTTCCGGCAGCTTTTTCAAACGTGCTTACTTTTTTTGATTTTAGCCTTTTAATTTTCTTCTTACTGCTTTGTACTATGTCTTCTTTTTTAGTCGCCATTATTTACCGCCAAAACTTTTAAACAATAATGCTATTATACCGACAATTGCTACAACGGCAATTACTCCAACCCAAATTCCTGCTTTGAAAATACTTTCTATTGCACCGCATCCGGGCAACACCGTTAAAGCTGATACTGCAATTACTAAAAGAGCCGGTATAAGAAAGTTCTGTTTCATATTTTTAATTTTTGATTTGAGGCATTTTATAATTTTACTTCTGCACATTTACTAATCCATAAATTGTGCCATATCTGACTTTTTGAATGTACGAACTAAAGCAACATAATAATATATTGATAAATCAAATATATAATGTGGTCAGTTTTGACAGCTTCAATTATTTAAAAAAATGATGCAGTAAAAATTGTTAAGATTTGCACGAAAATATTAAATTTTATATGCCATTGTTGTCATATAAAAAACAATATTGTCTAAGTAGTATACAGGTTGATTGGACTTTATTGCAGGGGATTGCCCCGATGTGTACAGTTTATTTTTTACTTCTGAATTGTACTGATGTTGTTCAGAATTATTCAGAATTATTCAGAATATTTTTCAGAAATTCTTTTACAGCTTTTCTGCTTTTTAATACTATAATGTTTTTATTTTTATATTCTTGCAGATATTTTTCAATTCGTGGGGCGGTGTGCCTTCTAAAAGTTATTATCCACAAAAAAAATTTCAGATCAAATTTTTCCTCACAGCCTTCTGCTCTATCTGGTCTGGCTTTCTTTGAAAAACTTCTTTTCAGTGCGCCCACAAAACAAACAGGTACCGGCATATCTAAATAAATTATTGTATCAGCCCTTTCTGCACGAATAGGGATTGAATTATTGTAGTTTCCCTCAATAATCCACTTCTCCTTAGCAACCAGTGTTTTCTGCTTTTCGAAAAATTCAGCTCTGTCACTTTCTACCCAGCCCGGTTTCCAGAACAGCACATCAAGATGATACAATGGCAGTTCAAGTTTCTCGGCAAGCTGACGGGAAAGAGTCGATTTACCTGCGCCTCCGCAGCCTATTATCATTATACGTTTCATTATGCGTTTCATTTTTTGTTCAGACGGATTCTTTTTAATTTCAGATTTCAGATTTCAGATTTCAGATTTCAGATTTGTTACTTGCTAACTGTTAACTGTTAATTGTTACTTGCTAATTGTTACTTGCTAATTGCTAACTGTTAATTGCAAATTGAAATATTGACGGGTTTTTGACGGGTTTTCAAAAATCCGGTATTGTAAAAACAGCACTGCCATTTTTTACTTTTAAAATTTAGTCGGAAAAAAGTCGGATTCTTTTTCAATTACGAATTCCAAATTACGAATTACGAGTTACGAGTCACGAATATTGTTGCTGGTTAATTGCTAATTGTTAATTGCAAATTGAAATATTGTCGGGTTTTTGACGGGTTTTCAAAAATCCGGTATTGTAAAAACAACACTGCCATTTTTTGGTAATATATACCTGTCATGGTAACCAAAAATTCTCCCCTTGAGGGGAGTCCCGACGAAGTCGGGGAGGGGTGTTTGAACGGACACTCACCGCTCACTATAAATCAGGGCGACCTCCCTTAAGTAAGGAATTCTATTCTTAACATAGTTACCTTAAATCTAGTCGGAAAAAAGTCGGATTCTTAAATCAATTACGAGTTACGAGTCACGAATATTGTTGCCAGTTAATTGCTAATTGTTAATTGTTAATTGTTAACTGTTAACTGAATAAATATAATAAGAATAATTATATTATAAAATAAAATCCTCCCTATTAGTAGTAATAGGGAGGATATTTTACTTGACAGGAAAATTAAAAATAAACTGAGAGACCAAAGTTTACACGCTTGCCGAAAAATTCTACCATGTCATAATTTGCTTCTCGAACTTCATATTGGTGGGGTACATCATAAACCGATTTTTCAACCATGTGTGAATATTGAAGACTAACAAAATATTCAGCTATAATACTAAAGCTTTTCATTGGAAAGAATTCCACTCCTACTGTTCCCGTCACTCCTCCTCCGTAAGTGTATGACCTTCTCCATGTGTAATACACACCGCCTTCATCTAAATTCTGTTCCGATTCTCTCCAATCATATCTTCCCCCTGCTGTTATTCCCGTGCCGAAATAAACATTTACTTCAGAGGAAGGATTTACATAAAATAAATATGTGGGATATATAAAGGCGGAAAAACTTGTTGACTTATCAAATTCAGGCTGAACTGTATCGAACAGAGTCCGTTTGTTTTGTTCTCCGTTTGCATGTCCAAAGTCTATAGATAACCCTAAGCGTAATGCTCTGTTGGGACTGAATTGTTTTTTTATTGAAGCAATGCTGCCTTCAAAATTCGATAAAGTAAAATTCTGGTCTATAGTAAACTGCAAAGCCCACTTGCCTTTTTCCAGAGAATTTTTTACAGCTTCATTTTTTTTAGTAATTTCAGCTTCAGGAACTTCCTGAGATATTGCATGTTTTGTAATTATTAAAAATAAAAATACAACGGCGAGAAGGGCTGTTTTTTTCATGTAGGGTAGCTGTTAAATTTTAATTTTGTGGTTAAAAAATGTTATATGTTATTTCACATAATATATTTTTTTCTCTTTACTGAAATTTCCTGATTTCATCTGTAAATAATACACTCCGCTTGGAAGTGAATTCAGTTTAAGATAATTGTAAGGGTCAAAATAATAAGTTCCTGCATCAAAGTTTTTATCGAACAACTCTGTTACTAACTTATCGTCATAATCAAACATCTTTACCGATACGGATGCGTTTTCAGGCACATCCATCATAATATAGTTTTGAGATGTAACTGCCTCGCGTGGACTGTAGATATCAAACTTTTCCGGAACAGAACTATTTTGTTTTTCAATCCTGATAGTATCTGACGGAGTAAAATTTAATGAAGCGCTTTTTGAAAATACAGAACCGGAAGAAATGAAAAGTAATACTGCTGTAATAAATGCTTTAGTCATGTTATAATTTTTTTTAAAATAGTAATCCGTAAATTAAATTTTGTAAATAATTATAGCAGTAGAAAAAATTTATTTATTTTATTAAAATCATTTTCTTTGTCTCAGAAAATTTTTCAGTAACGAGTTTATAAAAATAAATTCCGGTTTCACATTAAACCACCCCTAACCCCTCCTTATTAAGGAGGGGAACATATATTATTTCACCAAAATCATTTTCTTCGTGGTTTTAATCACTGATTTCATTGATAAAATATGATTAAACTGATTATTGAATCATTGCAATACTTTATCTGTGAAATCATATGCATCATAGTTATCTGTGTTCTATTTTCATTTCAATCATAATAAATCAGTGAAATCAGTGATTCACTTCACTAAAATCATTTTTTTCGTCTGTGAAAATTTTTCAGTGACGAGTTTATAAAAATATATTCCACTTGGCAGGGAAGCAGCATTGAAATTAACTGAGTAACTTCCTGCATTTTGTTTTTCGTTTACAAGCGTTTCAATTTCATTGCCTAATACATCATAAACTTTTATAGAAACGTAATTCGTAATTGGTAATTCGTAATTTATTTTTGTAGTCGGATTAAACGGATTCGGATAATTTTGCGAGAGTGAAAAATTATCGGGGACGGTACTTCCGAAAGGATTAACAGATGTAAGCCCGCCTGAAACAGTTTTCATTAACTTGACACCGTTTGTGGAATTACCTACAGCCCATCCTGTGAGGTCATTTACAAAAATAATTTTTCCTACCGCGTACATAAGACTGTTAGTCATACTAAACCAGCTTGCTCCGCCGTTAGTTGTTCTTTTTAGACCTGAAGAATCGTGTGAACTATTTTCCACGCCTGCATAACCAGTATTTTCATTAAAGAAATAAAGTGTGTATATTGTTGTCCCTGCATTTCTGAATGTCCAGTTAGCGCCTCCGTTAGTTGTTGAAGCAAATTTTCCATTTCTGGAAGAAAGAAAACCTGTATTTTCATTCACGAAAAAACTGCTTAGAAGTCTTGGAGGTTGAATACTATCTTTATATACCTGTGTCCAGTTTGCTCCGCTGTTATTTGTTCTGTAAATCCAATTGAAGTACGGGCCTGTATCTGAATCGTAGCAAGCAATGACCCAGCCGGTATTCTTATTTAAAAATTGTAATGAATAGAACTGTGGACCACCTTGAACATTAGTCTGATTAAAAGTTACTCCGCCATTAAAACTATTAGCTAATCCTCCGGCTGAACCAAAATCAGAAGCGCCGGTATATGCAATGATAAGGGAATCTTTGTTTATCATATATATGTCTGCGTCGAACACGTTCCCATCCGATTGACTTCGCAATTGCCAGTTAGTTCCACCGTTTGTTGTTGAATAGAGATAAAATCGATAGGGCATAATGGGAAATCCATTATACTTGTATCCTGATATCCATCCGGTGTTTTGGTTTATAAAATTAATGTCATTAAGGGAAATAGTAGAATCTCCAACTGAATTTATAGCCCAGGATGTTCCTCCGTCAGTTGTAGTTGCATACTTACCGTTAGAACCGCATGCAAATCCTAATTGAGGATTTAAAAACTGTATATCATTAAGTAAATTTCCCGGAACCGATTGCGCGAACCAGCCGTTTTGTGAATAGCCTTCTTTTATAAAAAGTGTTAGTAATAAAAATAAAATTAATTTTCTCATAACTATTTTTTTTATTTTATCAAAATCATTTTCTTTGTCTCAGAGAATTTCTCTGTTACCAGTTTGTAAAAATAAATTCCGCTGGGAAGGGAAGCAGCATTGAAATCAACTGAGTAGCTTCCTGCATTTTGTTTTTCGTTTACAAGCGTTTCAATTTCATTACCTAATGCATCATATATTTTGAGCGTAACACGGCTGTTAATTGCTAATTGATAATTGATAATTGTAGAAGGATTAAACGGATTGGGATAATTTTGTGATAGGGAAAAATTATCGGGTACGGTATTACCTGTAGCAGTTACTGATGTAAGCCCGCCGGTAGTGGTTCTCATCATGTAATATGAATTATTGGGATAACCGCTTCCCAAAACCCACCCTGTAAGTGAGTTAATGAAATCAATTTTTCTTACACCTGTAAGAATATTATTATTTTTCATCGGACTCCAGGAAAGCCCTCCATCAGTTGTGCGCTGTATTGCATTTGTTCCACCTGATGAAAACCCTGTATTTGCATCAAAGAAAAATAATGTGCCGATTCCTTCTCCTAAGATAATCCAATCTATTCCGCCGTTTGTTGTTTTCATAAAATTACCGTATTCCTTTGTTATATAACCCGTATTATCATCTGTGAAAAAAATACTGCTGATTCTTTTTGGTTGGGAGCTGTCTCGGTATACTGTGCTCCAACTAAAGCCGGAGTTTGTTGTTTTATATATTCTTGTCTTGTATGGACCGGTATCTGAATCCCAACAGGAAGCTACCCAGCCGGTATTTCGGTTTAAAAATTGTAAAGAGTAAAATTGAAATTTATATTCATTAACTCCGCTGCCGAAGGAAGCACCTCCATTAAAGGAAGATATTAAGCTTCCCTCTGATTCGTATAAATCAAAACCGGTATTAGCTACTACTACCGAATCCTTATCCAGTAGTTTTATATCAGCAATTTGCTGGTTACTGCTTGGAGAGTTATAGATCAATGTCCAGTTCAATCCTCCGTTAGTTGTCCGGTAAATATCGTTTCTAAAAGGAAACATAGGGAAGCCATTACTTTTCCATCCTCCTATCCAACCGGTATTTCCATTTATAAAATTAAGCGCTGTGACATGATATGTTGTATCCAATACTGATAGCATTGACCATGATTCTCCGCCGTTTGTTGTTTTTGCAGTCTTACCGTAATAACCGCAAATATATCCTGTTTGTGAATCCACAAATTGAAAATCTAATATTGTAGCAAACGGAGTTGCAACACCCTGCCACCCATTCTGCGAATAACATTTACTAAAAGATAGAATACAGACTAAAAGTAAAATTAGTTTTCTCATAACTATTTTTTTTATTTTATCAAAATCATTTTCTTTGTCTCAGAGAATTTCTCTGTTACCAGTTTGTAAAAATAAATTCCGCTGGGAAGGGAAGCAGCATTGAAATCAACATAGTAGCTTCCTGCGTTTTGTTTTTCGTTTACTAATGTTTGCACTTCATTTCCCAATGCATCATAAACTTTTATAGAAACGTAATTCGTAATTGGTAATTCGTAATTAATCCGCGTTAGCGGATTGAATGGGTTCGGATAATTTTGTGATAGGGAAAAATTATCCGGTACGGTATAGGATAGTTCAGAAGTATTCACAACTCCTCCCGTGCCTGTAATAAAAATTTTGGTCGAGTTGGCTATTGCGAGACCGTGAAGAGAATCGCGCATGAATATATTATAAAAATAATATGTGCCGGAATCAGTCTGCTGTGTCCAGTTTACTCCTGCATTAGTCGTCTTGCTTATGCGCACACCTGTCAGCCAACCGGTGTTTTGATTTATAAAATCCATGGAAGTAACTCTTGAGAATGTATTAATGGAATCCCAGGTAACCCCTGAATTTGTAGATCTTAAAATAGGATTTCGGAATATGGAATTTATTTCAGCTTTAAGAACGAGAATAGTATTGTCATCTAAAATATCTAAAGATGATATATTGGTCTTTGAAAATTTTTTATGCGATATCCAGTTCGCTCCGTTGTTAGTTGATGAAACAATAAATGCAGAATCAATTCCGACATCGCTCCATAATCTTTCGCAAGCCCAGAATGTACCGTTGCCATCACGTTTCAAACTACTCGTTGGTACAGAAGGCTGGGATGCCCAGTTAATACCTTCATTAGTGGTTCTTCTTAATACTGCTGTAGGTCCTGAGCCGGTGCTGCCTGTGCCGAAAGCCAAACAGGAGCTTTCATTAAAAAAAAACATAAACTTCAAAGTGTTACTCCAATCAGAATCACTTAATAATGTATACCAATTATTTCCTCCGTTAGTGGTTTTTGCCATAAACATTTTGTTCGCCGGTGAACCGAAAGTTTCATAATATCCTCCGCAAACCCAGCCTGTGTTTTCGTTGAGGAAAAAAATATCATTGAGCTTGTCACGAATGAGAAGAGATTTACTCTGCCACGTAAATCCTTTATCTGTTGTTTTAATCACTAAGCCGGAATCACCGCAGATCCAACCCGTATTGTTATTAATAAAGAATGCTTTAGCGAGTGATTTAGTTGTGCCGCTGTTTACCTGAACCCATCCGTTTTGCGAAAAGGAATTTCCGGAAAATATAAATAATGCGAGAATAATATAGATAGTTCTCATAGCTTTTCAAATGTAATTTTATGAATGAAAAGAACGTTCTCTTGGCGTGTATTGTAAACTTAGATGCTAATTTATTAAAGAGATAGGTAAATTTTGGGTAGAATCCGTCGGAATGCAGAATTCAGAATGCAGAATTCAGAAGCAGAATGTAAATATGGTTAAAAAAATAAATAAATTTAATACAGGTTTAGAATTACATTAGTAATATAATAAAAAAAAACTCCTGCGGGTTTTCACCAACAGGAGTTTGAAAATTCTGAATTTTACATTCTGAATTCTAAATTATTTTACAAGTACCATCTTCATTGTTTTCACAAATGACTGGCTTCCGCCAGTAGCATTTATCTGGTAGAAGTAAATTCCGCTTGAAAGTGATGAAGCGTTGAACTGAACTGTGTAATAGCCTGCAGCTCTTGATTCATTTACTATCTGTGCCATTTCTTTTCCTGTCATATCGAAGATCTTAATTTGTACTTTGCTGTCGAACGGCAAGTCGAAATTAATCTTCGTTGAAGGATTGAACGGATTCGGATAGTTTTGTGAAATTTCAAATTTACCTGGTACGCCTACAATAACTTCAGTTGATAAATCATAGTATTTGAAGTTACCGTTGAAATCGATTTGTTTCAGTCTGTAATTATATTTTCCTGTGTTAACATTGTTATCAACAAAGTTGTAGCTTACAGTTGCATTTGAGTTTCCTGCTCCTGCTACATTACCTACTTTGCTCCATGAGTTTCCTGCTCCGATTGATTTTCTTTCAATATCGAATCCTGAATTGTTTTGCTCTGCAGCTGTTGACCAGTTAAGAGTTACTTTTCTCTTATCGATAGATGAAGTGAATGAAGAAAGCTCAACAGGTAACGGATTATCATTATCTGTTACTGCAAATGTAGAGAATGATGTTAAGCCGTATACTTTAATTGTATTGGCAGTTGTATTAAGTTCATATTCGCCTGCGCCCGTACCTGCAACTAAGTAAGGTGTATACAGTGCGCCGCCGTCATCTGATTTTGCAAGTCTTAAATCAGCTTCAGGTGAAACTGTTCCTAACTGTGCATCATCATAGTTGATTGTTATATCGTATGAGTAACCTGAACCGCCTGTGGCTGTAAATACCCAGTAACCGTTACCGACAGGGAATGCACCTGCACCCGGAGGATTTGTTCCGGCATAGAAAGTAACATCCATTGATGTAGGAGGCGTTCCGCCCGGTCCCCATGCTAATGAACCGATTGTTCTGCCGTTCAGTGTATAAGTTGTTGTTGTGTTAACTGCCGGTGCTGCTGAAGCTGTTGCAGTTGGAGGAGCTGTTGCAGGAGTTACGTTATAAGCTCCGATATCTGTAGAACCTGTTGCTACAGTAGTGCTTCTTGATGCACCGTTAAAATCTACTGCTACGGTTGAAATAGGTATACCCATACCGTTTACATTCCATGCCAATGGGCTTGATGCATCAATAGTTAAATCAGAAACAGATGTAAATCCGGGGTCAGCGTAAGCAGAAGAACTTCCTTCTCCTACACCTGAAGCTGCCCATGAAGTATAATCAACAAAGTTTACTGAGTTATATCTTCCGAATAATTGGGACGGAGCTCCGGTATTTTCATAATATACATTGTAGTTCAAAGATGTGAACGGTGAGCCTGCACCTCTTACCAATATTGCGTATGGTGTGTATGTTGCGGCTAAACCGGTAGCATCATTTCTCATTGCATTGTTTCTCATATCAATATTACCTGATAGAGTATCAACCATTACACAGGCAGAACCTGTCCATCCTGCTGAAGGAGAATATGCAGCGTTAATGCCTGACATATAGATTGAATTATTGTAGATAGAAACTCCTGTTGTTCCTGTTGGAGTAGAAGTTGGTGTTACTAAAATACCTGACGGATTGTATATACAAAGTCCTGAAGTTATATTATCACCTGAACCTAAAATGCCTGTAATAACATTATCGTAAACGGTAATATTGCATGCTGCACCTGCTGCAACCTGAATTCCGTGTGCGCCATATCCTGAAGCACTTGTATTTGCTATATTAGAAATTTTATTTCTTGAGATTGTACCGTTTACTGCGCTTGTGGTTACAAAACCGGCAAGGATACCATCACAGTTAGCAGCTAAAGCATTATTGATTTCTGAAACAGTATTTTGTGTTATTGTGAAACCGTTAGTAGCGTAAACAACGATACCTTTGTTTCCGATTCTGTCAACTGCATCACCAATAACGTTTTGGTCAATAGTAACGTTTGAACCTTGTCCTAAACTTCCCTGGGCTTGAATACCTAGGTTTGCTTTAGTTACTACGTTATTGGTAGCTGTATTATTTGAACCACTGTTGAATACTACGCCGTAAGCAATAGTTGAACCTGAATTTTTTAATATACAATTTTTTACAACGTTATAATTAACTGCAACTGAGCTTCCGGTGAAAACTCCGCCTGAAGAACCTGCTGTTACACCATTGTTCAGAATGGTCATATCTCTTGTTGTACCGCCTAATGTATTTGAACCGTCCCAGATTATGTAATCTGAGTTAGAGATAAATACAGGTGAAGTGCTGTTTACTGCAATTTGTGTAGTAACACCTGTTTGCGGTTTAATTGTTAAAGTGTTTACAGCTGATACGCCGGCTATTGCCGAGATTGTCATCGAAGCTGCTTCTGTGTATGATGCATCTGTAAGCAGGAATCTTGTTGCGCCGCTGATGCCTCTTAATGATGCATCTGCAAGAGCTGCAGTAACTGTAGCATAAACACCTGCCATATTATCTGCGATATTTAAATCACGTTTTTCTTTTGCTGTGAATTCATGATACAAAGAACCTGTATATTCTTTTCCGTCAAGCATTGGAACAGAATATGTTTCTTCAACTTCCTGCATCATTGTTTTGCCTTTTTCCAGTACAGGATAAGCAGTTAATTCTTTAGCATTTGATTCTGTTCCTTTTACAGAAGAATTATCTGACTGCATAGGAACTTCTCTCATTACTTTTCTTGTCCTTGTTTCCAGATAGAAATTGCCGCCTGATACAGGTCTGAATAATGCAAGACCAACTGTATAGTCGCCTGAAAGCGGGGGAGCAGTAATGTTATAGCTGTTTGGTGTTGTAGGAGCAGAACTTATAGCTGCTACTGTTGTTCCGACAAATCCTCCTGAAGGATTTGCGCCTACGTTTGGTGTGGAAACGATATCCTGTGCCACAACAAAATAGTTTACTAAATCACCGCCGGTTACTGAACCGCCGAAGATTAATGAATAATCAATTGTGAAATCGAATGGGGATGCTGCATCTGTTGCTTCGACCCATTTCCAGCCGTTATCACCTGAAGTATTTCCTACAAATGCATTGGCATCTGTGCTTTTCTTGTAATAAATTCTTGGCTTTGTGCCTGAGGTAGTATTTACACCTGTTAAGTCTGTAATAGTTGCAAAGTCTGTTAATGTTCTGTTAGCAGAAGAGCTTGTGTTTGTAATGTTTGTATATGAAATTGCGGGACCTGTTAAATCTACAGCAACACCGTTAAACTCATCACCGCCGATATCCGGTGTAGATGCGTTTCTTGTTACGTTATCTATATCAAAATTTGTTGTTGGTACAAGAACACCGCCTGATTCAAGCTGAGTTCCTGTTCCATCAGGGATGTGTAAGTTTGTAGCGCTTGTGAAAGGAGGATTTTCAGAGAAGCTGTTTGCATCACCGCCTGAACCTGTTCTCCATTGAGCCATTGTTTCATAAGCAACAGCAACAATTCTACCTGTTAATTTAGTCGCGCTTGTTGAACCGACGTAAATATCATTGTAGTTGGAATTCATTGTTGTTCCGGTTGCGCCTTTGAACATACCTGCAGAGATTGCAGTACCGCTTGTCATTGTATTGCTGAAAATATTGTTTCTTACAAATAATTTATTTGTTGTAGTGGTAGAGCCGAATGCAAATGCATAAGAAACTCTGTTTGCTGCATTGGAACCTGTAAGGTTTACAGTATTGTAAACGCATGTATCAGGTGTCGTATTCGCGCTTGCAGCTGCGAACCAAATACCTGCTACAGGCGCTGTACCTGTGGCGGCAGTATAATTAATATCGTAAACAAAATTATTAAATACTGAACCTGCTCTTGCGTTAGCAACCGAGGTTGAACTAACCTGTATACCTGCAATAAAAGCTGTTGTAGATGCAGAAGTAGAATTTGATTTTACATTGAATACAGTATTGTTATAAACTCTGAAGTTACCTGCATTTGTTGTGAATACGTTTATACCAATAGTTGTTGTTCCTGTTCCTAACTGGCATGATACTGTATTGTTGTAAATCTGGGCTCCGATATTATAAATATTGTGAATACCCTGAAGACCGCAGCTATCAACTGTATTATTTCTGATTATAATTCCGAATAGTAAAGGAGTAGTTGAGTTACCTTCAACTCTGATACCGATACCTGCATTAGAGACCTGGCAGTTATCGACAACAAAGTTATTTGATTCTGTAGTTGTATAAAAAACATCGATACCGCGGCAGGCAGTAGCATTCCAGTTTGTAGTAGTGGTTGCGCCTGTTCTTGTAATAACGTTTTTAAAAGTACAGCTAACATTCTGTCCGAAACCTTTGAGACCAATATTTGAACCGGCTGAAATATTGTAAACTTTCATACTTCTGTCTGTGCCTGAACCTGTATTAGAACCATTAATCGTTACGAAGTCTACGCCGTCAGCAAGACCCCATGCAGGACCTGATGCGCCGCCTAAAACATCAACCTGAACGGTTGCGCCCGGTGCAGGTCTGAATTCAATAGGTGCAGTTGCTGAACCTGTAGTTGTAGTAATGCTTAAAGATGCAGCAGGAGTGTAATATCCGTCTGCAATTAAAAAGGTAACGCCGGGATCAGCCGTTCCTAAAGTGTTTAAATCGGTAATAGCTGCTTCGATAGTTGCGTAATCGCCGCCGCCTCCGATTGTTTTAGTACCCGTAAGCTGCGCAAATACAGACTGCGTGCAAAACAGGACAAAAAGAACTGCGAGAACTGCTAGTGTCTTAAAGGGTTTAGCCATAAGAGTTTTTTGTTTTGTTTTTGAATGATTGTTTAAGTAAAAAAATATACAGTAAATTTTTAAACGGATTTTTAAGCACGTTCAAAAAAGATATATCAGGATTATTTTTTTCTTAGAGGAAAAAAACAAAAGTACTTACAGATTTACTGACGGAATTACTTTACAGACAAAACACCGGAGATTAGCTTTAGCTGAAATCCTGTGATAAAAATGTTCTATATAAAAAAAATTTGTTTATTATATTGAGCAAAAAAAATATACAATTACTTTTTCAAAAAATTTTGTGTTTTTGAAAAAGATTAACAAGATTATTTTTTTCTTAGAGGAGAAAATAATAATTATTTCTTAAGAATAATGCCTGAAGGTATTATTTGTTTTAAAATCTTATTCAGCAATAAGCAGAATAAAATTCCGGAATTTAATTTCTGGTTTATTATTTGTTGTTTGAGTAAAATAAATTTACAGTAAATTTTTTAAAAGAAACTTGGGGTTCTTTTAAAAAAGATTTATCAAGATTATTATTTTTTTCTTAGAGGAAAAATTAAAATCTACTTTTTCTATGGATACAACAAATTAAAAAAAAATCCTAACAAAATCCTAACAAAAACAGGGGTGTTATATTATTCCTTCGATTTGACTGATAATTTGCATAAAAACATAAGATAAAATTCAGTTTGCAACGCATAAAAAAGAACAGATATTATTTTAAACAGTAAAAAAAAACTCCTGCCGGAATTAACAATTATCAATTATCAATTAACAATCAACAATTATCAGCTATCAAAAAAAAACTCCTGCTGATTTCTCAACAAGAGCTTTTTGAATATTAATTACTAATTACTAATTGCTAATTGCTAATTGCTATTTGATAAGCATCATTTTTAATGTTTTAGCGAATGACTGGTTTTCTCCGTCAGCTGTAATCTGATAGAAGTAAACACCGCTTGATAATACTGAAGCATTGAAGTTAACTGAATAATAACCTGCAGGCTGTACAGTATTTACTAATTGAGAAACCTCTCTGCCTGTGATATCAAATATTTTAATCATTACCTTGCTATCGAAAGGAAGGTCATAATTAATATTTGTTGTCGGGTTGAAAGGATTCGGATAGTTCTGTGATAAAGCAAATTTATTCGGCACGCCGATATTTACTTCATTAGAAAGATTGAAATATTCAAAGTTACCGTTGAAGTCAACTTGTTTCAATCTGTAGTTGTATTTTCCTGTTGCAAGGTTGTTATCTGTGAAAGTATAATTCTTTATAGTGTTAGAATTTCCTGCGCCGTTTATATGTCCTGCATTAGTCCATGCAGTTGCGCCGGTAAGTTTTCTTTCAATTTCAAATCCTGCATTGTTCTCTTCAGTTACTGTTGACCAGTTAAGAGTTACTTTTCTGTTATCAATAGATGAAGTGAATGAGGCAAGCTCAACAGGAAGCTGTCCGCCGTTTTGCTCAATGTATCCCTGTATCGCATTAAAAATTCCACCTGTTGGTGCAAGTGATGCGCTTGTTGTCGGAACAAACTTTGAGTAAACATTTGTAGCATAAAACATGTTATAAAATGTTCCGTTGTAAACAACTGCATTACAAGTATCGTTATCACCGGATTCACCAATCGGCACTAAAGCTGCCTGACCGCCGTACCATGTTGCAGGTGAAACAGCATCAGGATAAGCGTCGTTACAGCTATCAGCAGTAATGTTTGTGAAAGGAGCGATAACTCCTTTATATTTTTTGCTTGCAGCAAACTGAGTTTGTGTTAGCCAGTTATCAGCATTGTAAACAGCTTTTAAATACTGTCTGTAGAATAGAGTATCGGCTGCAAGGGCTGATGCATTTCTTTTCGGATCGTTTTGATATCCGATATCGTTTCCGAAGAATAAGAATGCTTTTTTGTTAACAGCATCGTTTGCATTATCCATTGCTGCTTTTATAGAGTCTCTTAAAGCTGCAGACCAGCTTGCGTCAGAAGGTAATAATAATATTGTTGTTCTCCAGAGTCTGAAACTTTGTACTGTAGTTAAAATATCATAATAATCTGAAGATATACCTGCTAATGTCATATGAGCTACTAATGAGTCTCTGCTGGCATTATCTGCATTTAATATAGCAATTGTTTTAGGAAGCTGAGGAGTTAATGAACCTTGCAGTGTATCATTTGCAGGGTTAGAGTCACCGACCATATATGTGGAATCTCTTACGGTGTAAGTATTTCCAGAAACGAAAGTCCAAGGATCGAATGTAACTGTTGTGGAAGCACCGGCAGCCAAACCTACAACAGGAATTGTGCTGACGTATCCGCCTGAAATTGTTCTTGTTACAACAAAAGTCGCAGGAGTTAGTCCGTTATTTTGAACTGTGCCTGTAGGATTAATTGTTGTTGAGCCAAAGAAAACTGTCCCTGAAGCTCCTATACCTGCAGCAGCAACATCTGCCGTTGGAGGTTGTCCGATTTTAATATTATCAATGTATAAGTTATTTCCAAAGTCCGATATTACTTCAAACTTAACTTTTACAGTTCCTACCGGAACGGAATATTTTTTTGTAGCCCATTGAGCTGCTGTTGGAGTAAATGATGATGACAAAGTTCCTCCGGTGTTTAAAGGTCCTGCTGAGCCGCCCAATAAATTAATCAGCAATGTGTATGTATAACCATCAGTCGAAGTATAAATGTTTAGTTGATCTACTTCGCCTGAGTATGTAGCATACGCATGGTCAAAAGATAAACTATCAGTTGCGCCTGTTCCGGTAAAGGAAAATGTAACTAATGAGTCAATGACACCGGCATCTGCATTATAAAAATTATATCTTGCGCTGGCAGAACCTACTCCGTAACCGCTGGCTGCTACTGAACGGGTCATATACGTAGATGTTCCGATAACCCAACCGGTTGGTGGAAATGTAGGAGTTTCAAATCCTTCATTTACTTGATATTGCGCTTTCAGCCCAATGAAAGCAGAAAATAGTAGTACGAGTAATAACGTTTTTTTCATTTTAGAGGACGTTTAATTAAATATATTAAAAAAAA
>JBHEKU010000063.1:0-8340 GCA_041859205.1 Ignavibacteria bacterium
AGGAACTGAAAATTCAATGTTTGTAGAGGGATTGAATGGGTTGGGATAATTTTGCTGCAAAGAGGATCTGTCGGGGGTTTGATTTCCAACTGAAGTTATGTTTGTCGGTTCTTGTGTGTATTGCAAAGTAAGAAAATCATAATTGTTTGGAACAGTAGCGCAGGTATTTCCGGTTACATAAATTTTTCCGGAATTATCGATTTTAATCTCTTTACCTGTGTTGCTGTTATTGTTATTATATTTATACTTGGTAATCCATTTTTGTACACCGTAAGAATTATATTTAATAATTGCGCATTCCTGACCATTTGAAGAGCTATACCCAGTAATATATAAATTCATAGAATTATCCATCACAAACGAATAAGCACCTCCATATTCATTTCTGGCGACCCATTGTTCGACACCTGAGGAATTGTACTTTATTGTCGCTATGTAAGATGCTGAGGTACCCGTGACATAGGAATTCCCCAAAGTATCAACTACTATTCCTACAGGATTATCTGAAGAATTTGAAACAAAACTATATCTGGCAGACCACTGTTCTACACCTTGGGGATTATATTTAATTGTTGCATAGTCATAATAAGTATCTGTACCCATACTTGTACCGGTTACAAACACATTTCCTTGTTTATCCACACCAAGCGATGTAACATTATCGTCATCATTTCCAAGTCCATTATAGGTTTTAACCCATTGTTGTTGACCATTAGAATTGTACTTTATCAAAACAAAATCATCGTTTACCAAAACTCCGGCGGTACTATGCCCGCCTGCATATATATTTCCTTGAGAATCCAGAGCCATGCAAGTCAATCTATCTTCCTGATTGCCGCTATTATTATAAAAAGAAGACCATTGTAAAACACCCGAAGAATTATATTTTAATACCACAATATCATCAGACATTGTAGCTATAGGACCTCTGAAAACATAACCTCCAACAAAAACATTTCCGGAAACATCCAAAAGTATTTTGATTCCTACTTCTCCTACAGCAAGTGCACCATCAAAAACTGCTTTCCACTGTTGAATTCCATCAGAATTATATTTTATAGTTATAATATCTCGACCACCAATGTTTGATTCAGATTCACCGGTTACATAAATATTTCCAAGATTATCAATAGCAATACTGTTAATAATATCGGTTCCATTTGCATCTCCGTTGTAAGTTACAACCCATTGCCGAATCCCTGTAGAATTATATTTTACGATACAATAATCCGAATGAATAGGTAAGTTTGTTTGATATACATATCCTGCCGCATAAACATTTCCTGAATTATCTACCGCTAAACAAGTTGAAAAATCACTGAAATTATTTGGTCCGTTATATACTGATGCCCAATTTTGCGTTACTTGTGAGTATATATTCGATGTGAAAGTTAGGACGGCAAACAACAATAATACTTGAATTTTCATAGTTATATTTAATTTATTCACCTAATCAAATCTAAGCTATAAAAAATTGAAATTCAATTTAAAATCTAACTGATTATTATCTATAATTGTATAAAACAAAAAAGGCGTGATTACTCACGCCTTTCTTTAAACTTTACATTCCGACGCTGGAGCAACGGAACGAGTTTATTATGTCTTTCTACTTTATACTTGCTACCTTCAACTACTTGCCCATATTATCCAATACATCCATCACTTCTTTCACTGACTTTGCAGAGTCATGAAGCAATTTCATTTCAGCATCGTTCAGTTTCAATTCAATGATTTTTTCAATACCGTTTGTTCCCAATATTGTCGGAACACCTAAGTAAATATCTTTCAATCCGTATTCGCCTGTTAACCATGCGCATACAGGGAAAAGTCTTCTTTGATTTCTTACAATTGATTCTGCCATTTGAGCTGCTGCTGCACCCGGTGCATACCAAGCTGATGTGCCGAGTAGTTTTACTATCTCGCCGCCGCCGACTTTTGTTCTTTCAAGAATTGCATTCAGCTTATCTTCTGCAATAAGCTCTGTTACAGGGATACCGCTTACAGTTGTATATCTTGGTAATGGTACCATAGTATCACCGTGTCCGCCCATAAGCATACCTTGTATATCTTTAGGGTTAACGTTCAGCTCTGTTGCTAAGAACGCTTTGTATCTTGCTGTATCTAAAATTCCTGCCATACCGAAAACTTTTGTAGATGGCAAGTTTGCATTTAAGTATGTACAGTATGTCATTACGTCCAATGGATTTGCAACAACTATAATCGATGTGTTCGGAGAATATTTCACAACGTTCTGTGTAACTGATTTTACTATAGCTGCATTGGTAGCAATCAAATCATCTCTGCTCATTCCGGGTTTACGCGGAAGCCCCGATGTGATAACAACTACATCTGAGTTTGCAGTTCTTTCATAATCATTTGTTACGCCTGTAATTCTTGTGTCGTAGTTGTTTACGGGTGCTGTCTGCCACATATCTAATGCCTTGCCCTCGGCAAAATTTTCTTTAATATCGAGAAGGATAACTTCATTGCATAACTCTCTATGAGCAATAACATCTGCGCATGTTGCGCCAACGTTTCCGGCGCCGATAACAGAAATTTTCATACTATATATAGGTTAAATTTTTAAATGATGGTTGGTATAAAACAAAAAAGGTTACTCTGCAAGACAGAATAACCTTTTGAAAAAATAATATCTTAGTAATAAAATTACTTTGCAGCTTCTGCCGGAACTACGTGAATAGTTTTCTTGCCTTTTTTATCTGTGAATTTCACAAGGCCGTCTTTTAATGCAAAGATTGTATAATCCCTGCCTAAGCCAACGTTTAATCCGGGAAGGAATTTTGTTCCTCTTTGTCTTATTAATATATTACCTGCAACGACAACTTCGCTGCCAAACTTTTTTACGCCTAATCTCTGGGCGTTTGAGTCTCTACCGTTCTTAGAACTTCCGAGTCCTTTTTTGTGAGCCATTACTTATTCTCCTGTAAAAAAAAATGATTTAAAATTAAGCTATTTTGTCGATCGAAATCTGTGTGTATTGTTGTCTGTGTCCTTTTAAAACTTTGTAACCTTTTCTTCTTTTCTTTTTGAAGACGATTACTTTTTCATCTTTAACATGAGCTAAAACTGTAGCTTCGATTGATTTATTAAGCTTCGGTGCTCCGATATCGAATGTGCTGTCATCTGCTGAGAACATTATTACGTTATCAAGCGTTACTTTTGCGCCGATTTCATCATTGAAACGCGGGACATACAATTTTTGCCCTTCAGAAACTCTGTACTGGCTGCCTTTTATATTTACTATTGCGAACATAATTAATGATTTTATGAGAATTGTAAAGATAACAATTTTAGAGGATAAATAAAAGAGATTTTTCAATTCTGAATTCAGAATTATTGAGCTTGCGAAATCCCGTCTTTAGCGGGATGAATGATGAATTCTATTGCTCCTCGTTCCAATGCTCCAGCGTTGGAACGATAATAAGTAATTCACCTTGGCGAATTACTTTCTTTAATTCCGGCTCGTTTTATAGTAAACCATCTTTTCAAAAATTTTCTCCAAATGATGAATTTTTGACGGATTCTTTGATTTCAGTCTATTTTCACACACTCCATCTTTTCATCAAAATTATTCGCCAGTGACGGATTTTTGACGGATTCTTTGATTCCACGCTATATTAACATAATCCATCATTCCAGCAAAATTATTCCGTCAATGATGAATTTTTGACGGATTCTCTAATTACATCATAAAATCGCTGATTTCATTTTAGAACCTTATCAATAATAAACTTTGCTATCTCCTCACTATTACTTTCAAGCATCATCATATGTCCGTTACCCTCGATTCCATAATCACCTAACCAGATGAACTCACTCTTTACTCCGAGCTTCACTAAAAACTCATGAATTTTTATATCAAGCTCATACGGATGGTCCGCATCATCAGTACCGACAATTATATTAACTTTAGTCTCTCCTGCTTTAAATGTCTCGCTCATTTTCATCTGGCTTCCGTTAATATTTAATCTGTCATGAATCAGTCTTGGAGGCATTGGTATAATCGATGCAAAATAGTTATCAAAACACTCCATAGGAAACAATTTACTTTCTCCAATAAATTTTTTCATGGAATAATCTTTTGAACAAATAAAATTATTTGTAAGGCTCAAATTATATTTTATCGGTCCCATTATAACTTCCAATGTACCCTCCGCCCGCGATAGAATTTCAGGTAATGATTGAATATTTCCCATCGCTCCCGGAGAGACTGCAATAAGCTGTTTTATATAATCACCTGCTTTTTCCAATAGCATCCATCCGTAAGGACCAGACATTGAATGGGTAAATAAAATTACTTTAGTATCTAAAGTTTTCAGCAGTTCAGTTATCGCATTAACTACAAATTCACCGGTAAGCTCAGCAGAATTTATATATCCGCTTCTTCCTGTACCCGGCCAGTCAATAAGAACAACTTCATATCCTGCCTCGGCAAAATTGTATGCCCAGCCTTGTCGCCCGTCAGGAGTTATTTTATAACACGCTCCAGTATGCGCAGCACCGTGAACCATAACAATAATGCCTTTACTTTCTGCACTCTCATTACGAATACGTTCACAGTACATTTTGTATTCACGAATGTAGAATATGGTTTCTTTCATGGAAATTAATTGAATCTAGCTTAACGTAGGGGCGTATTGCAATACGCCCCTACAAACAATATGGCATCTCTTATTTACAACAAAACCTGACAGGATTAAAAACCTGTCAGGTCTATACAAAATGAGCTACTAAATATAGTAAAAAATTATTTTATAAAAATTTTTTCTTCCCTATTAGTAGGCAAAAAAAGTTGATAACAATTATTTCTCCCTATATATAATTAATAATTGCTTGACAATTCTCGGAGATGTCTTGCCAT
Source organism: Ignavibacteria bacterium (assembly GCA_041859205.1). Taxonomy (GTDB): domain Bacteria; phylum Bacteroidota; class Ignavibacteria; order Tepidaquicellales; family Tepidaquicellaceae; genus JAFDZO01. The sequence continues at coordinate 4,883 of JBHEKU010000063.1, forward strand.
CCCAGAATTTTGGAGTGCCGCCTTTTTTCCATTTGCCGGAAAACAATTTCTGGAAATACGATTTAAATTTATACGGGTCAATTCCTGCAAGTATGTTCGTGCCTTCAGTTACAGTCTCAGGGCGCTCAGTATTTTTCCTTAGAGTAACGCACGGGATTTTCATTACAGTTGTCTCTTCCTGTATTCCGCCTGAATCAGTTATAACAGCAAAAGAATTTTTTACAAGATATATAAACTCAAGATAGCCGAGAGGATCAGTAATAATAAACTTATCCGATAACTTTATCTGTTTAAGATTTTTCTGTGTGCGTGGATGAACAGGGAAAACTATTTTATAATCTATATTTTTTCCTTTAGATGTCTCTTCAAGAGTTTTTAAAAGCATCTTTAAATTTTCCGCATCATCTACATTAGATGGTCTGTGCAGAGTTACAACTAAATATTTCTTAGGTTTTAATTTATACTCGTCAAAAAAAACCGGCTTCTTTAATTTGTTTAAATTTGCCTTAAGAGTATCAATCATTGTATTGCCGACAAAGAATAATTTCTTACTGCTATGTCCTTCTTTTCTTAAATTTTTATTGGCTAGCTCAGACGTTGTAAAAAAATAATCTGCAATGGAATCCGTAACTAATCTGTTTATCTCTTCCGGCATTTCCATATCGCGGGAGCGTATGCCGCCTTCAACGTGAGCAACATCTATATTTAACTTCTTTGCAGAGATGCTGCAAGCCATTGTCGAATTCACATCACCGACAACTAAAACAATATCCGGACGATTTTCAATCAGCTCTTTTTCAAACTTCACCATTATATTCGCCGTCTGCTCTGCATGGGAGCCGGACCCGACTCCAAGATTGATGTCGGGCTCGGGAATATTAAGCTGTTTAAAAAAACTGTGAGATAGCTTCTCATCATAATGCTGCCCCGTATGAACTAACCGGAACGTAATATCTTTGCCAAGCTTCTGAACTCTTTTTATCTCGTGAATTATCGGAGCTATCTTCATGAAGTTCGGACGCGCCCCTGCTACTAATGTTACTTTCAAATTATAATTTTTATTTTCTCATTCCCAATCCACCGACGTGAACTATTTGGAAATGCTATTTAGGACAAAAAATTCTCCCCTTGAGGGGAGTCCGACCGCAGGTCGGGTGGGGTGTTTGAACGAACACCCACCGTCTCGCTTCGCTCGCCACCTCCCTCAAGGGAGGAGTTTAGAACTTTGGGTCTATAAAAGTATATAGTCACCCTTCGTAAGAAGGTAGCATTAATCTTAATAATCTATTCTTAACGTTGCGAAGAAATAATTATTGTTATACTTCTTTGATTGGAAAATATTATCTATATCGTTGTACACATATTTTAATTCTAAGAAAAATTGTTTCAGCGGCTCTATCTTTAAAAATGCCGTTACAATACTTCTGTTTATTCTGTTGCCGTCAAGAAAACTGGTAGAGTTAGGATAGTTATCCCCTACTCCGTTATTTATATTTCCGCCGTAGTTTATTACTACATTGCCTAGCGAGTCATACACAATCCCTTCGCCCGAGCGCTGGAACTGATATTGCAAATCCACTTTAACTCTCTGTGTAATATTATAAGATAACTTTAACGCAACTTCATCCGAGTTAGGTGAGAGCTTCGCGCCGAGAGGCATTCCCCAGTTTGTATAAGTTGTCTTCAATGAGCGGTGTGTATAAACGAACGGGTCAAGATGCGTGTACTCTAATGCTCCTGTAAGATTCGGAATTGTGAAAGCATTAGTCCATAATGCTCCAAGCTGCCATCCGAACTTTGTATCGGCTGCAATAAATCCTTTTGGATTTGTTAACGCTCCAAGACTAAGCTCATCTACTAAAAGCGTTCCCTGCAAAGCAAGATTTTTTGCAGGCTGAATTTCCATATCGATTCCGAAGAGATTGTTGTTTGGGTTTGAGTTTACAACGTCGTTGTAATCGACAGAGATAAGGAAGCTAACAGGATTTAAATTTGAAAAGCTGAATGACTGCGATGCAGTTACAAGCGATTCCCAGAATCCCATTCTGAACTTCGGAGAAAAATTTACATCAAGTCTGTGTGTTGCAACTGTTTTGTTTTGTATATCACGTCCGAGCGAATCACCTTTCAGTCCGCCATAGGTGAATGAATATCTTAAAGCTTTATATTGAAGTTTAAGATTTATAACATCGAACGGAACTGTGTTGTTTGAAAAATATAATTTATCTATGTAGCCGAAGCCCTGTGTAAATGCTTCGCGTCCGACAGTCAGTGCAAGCCAGTTGCTCTGAGTCTGATATCTTAAATATCCTTCGAAAGAATCGTAATAACCTTCATTCGGAAATTTTCTTGCTGCTGCAAGGCGGGGGTCAGTCGCTCTGCCAAACACAACGGCTTTATCATCGCCGGACATTTTGCTGCCGTTTGTTGCGCGAAGATAAAATCCGACTGAGTTAAAAAGTGTTCCGCGAAAACGTAAACCTATTTCACCGAGACTTATTGAATTACTTCCCAGTGTATCTCCACTGGATTTCCTATAAGAGTATGACCATAATCCATCAACAAAGAATGAAGCATTCGAATCTAAATATTTGTATAAATACTTTTGTTTATCATTGGAAAACATTTTTTTGCCGTCCCATCCCTCAACAAAACTCGAAACTTTTGAGTTAACCTGTTTCCCTAAATCATATTCAAATTCGTTCAGATAATCTTCGAGAAATTTTTTATCAACTGAAGTAAGGGTGCTTTTATTATTGTTGATAGTAACAAGAAATTTTCCAATCTCTCCTCTGGAAATCGGTATCTGGGAAGAGTTGTAATCAATAATATCTGCAAGCTGCATTCTCTTCAGGAAATCATAAACAGGATGAGAAGGCGGCGCCATTTCAACCTGCGCAAATAATGAAACAGGCAGCGCGCAGAATATAAAAAAGACTGCGGTTAAAAATTGTAATCTAAATTTCATTAGGAAAAGGGTTTGGTTGGTATTGAGGAATAAAAAAAGCGCAGTAATAAAATTAAGCGCTTCTTGCTCTTTTGAGCAGAATATTATGAAAAGCTTTGAAAAAATATTTTATATCGGTGCTTATAGGAGCTTTTTCATAGGCATCAAGATATTTTTTTTCCGATTCTATAATTTCATCAAGAGTTTGAGGCATATCTGCATAATAAGGCGGCACTAAACCGGGTCTGTGCTTTGCTCTTTTTTCTTTTAACTCGTCATCGTATAAATTAAAATAATGAAGGCTTAAAGGTCTTACACCTACAAGCTTTAATTCACCTTTTAACAAATTGAAAATCATAGGAAGCTCATCCAGCCAGATCTTCCTGAATAATTTACCTGCTGTTGTAATTCTGAAATCGTTCTCGAATTTTCCGCCCTGCTTCAGATTATTTTTTTTATAAATATATTCCTGAAGGTATTCTGCATAAGGATGCATAGTGCGGAATTTATA
>JBHEKU010000065.1:0-4841 GCA_041859205.1 Ignavibacteria bacterium
TTCGTAAGCAATGTTCAGGGGAATATTTTCGGGCAGGATATCACCATGCTCTTCAACCTGAAGCTCTATATCTATTTCATCTTCGGGCTTTACTATATAGTTGGATTTCACCAGTTCACCGTTAACAGTCACTTGCCCGAGATTAATCGCTTTCTGAACTTTAGTACGCGAAGCGTTTTCAACAAACGATGCAATGTATTTATCGATTCTTTGCTTAGTTGTTACGTTCGGAACTACAAAGTTATAAAATTTTTCCATTAAAGAAATGAGCTAACTAATTAATTAATCGATGTCAGTCATATTGTGACAGTCATTATTTATAGTTTACCTATGTAAAGCAATTGTAAAGTATAACTTTTTTTTAGATTTATTGCAACCTTTTTTTACGGATTACGTCTATACAAGTAGATTAACAATTCCAAAAAACTAAGGAGATACACAATGAAACTCGTAAAATACTTATTGACTGTTGCAGTACTTTTAACACTCACAATTAATATTTCAAAAGCCGAAGGCAAATATAGTCCATCAAGCAAAGCAGATCTTGCATATCAATTTAAGCAAGAAATAAAAGAAATGATGGCACTTCCTGTTTACATAAAATTTGAAAATAAAGATTTACAAGGACAAGCAACTGTATATATGACAGTAAAAGATAACGGTAAAATTGTTCTTACAAAAGTAGAAGGTGAAAATAAATCATTGAATGCCTTAGTAACAGGCAAGATAAACGAAATAAACGCATGGGTAAACTCAGATTTCGCCGGACAGACATTTTCATACACAATAAATAACAGATAAGATTTCCCTTAATAATAAAACCCTCATTTAGTAATCTCCGTTACTAAAATGACGCGCCGGATATGAGAGAGTCCGGCGTTTTTTTTTGCCCTTTTTTCATCACTTCCCGCTAAAGCTGGACAAGGTTTACACTGATTTGAAACACAGATAACTATGATTATTTATGATGACACAGATGAGAACTTGAATCCACACTGAATCCCGCTTTTACACCAAACCTATTTATACCAATTCAATAAGTAAATTACGACTACCTAATAAAATTCTGCAATATAAAGAACTCTTGAAACAATTATGAGTTTTAAACAGTTGAACAATTAAATCAGCAGGATAACTTAAGAAATAGCTTGATTTTAAGCCCGTTAACCAATATATTTTTATACTAATTAAAAAAATTCGACTAAATGAATAAAAGCAAGAACTTTTTACGTTATGCTTACTTCATTTTTGTATGCATTTTAGCTTTTTCCTTTTCTCAATTTCTATCAGGCTGCGGCAGTTCCGAAGAGCCCGAAGTGACAGGTAAGGAAAGAGCTAAAGATTCTATTGCAATATATACAAAATTAGAAGAAGCCTTTACGAATTACAAATCAGCCCTCTCTCATTATCAAGCCTATGAAGACTTAGATGCCAAAAAAGGTTTTGATAATGCCGTAAAAATTTTAAACAAAATTGACCAGTCGATTTTAGAAGAACCCGAATATAACAGTTGGAAATCTGACTACATTGAGCTTGCTCAAAGTGTTGCTAAAGATTACATCATAACACAGACAGACCTTACAGACGGCAATGCTGTATTCAAGCTTGCAGACAGAGTCGGTGTACACTACGAAAAGGTAAATAATTATTCTGAAGTAGAATCAGAGCCGATGCCGGAGGGCAAAGACGTTCCATTTATAAAGAATGATGCAGTATCAGAATATATCGATTTCTTTTCAAAGACAGACAGAGGCAGAGCTTTTATTGATAAGACATTATATCGCTCGGGAAAGTACTTCCCTATTATGCGTAAAATTTTGAGAAACAATAATGCGCCTGAAGAGCTGATTTATTTATCAGTACAGGAATCAGGCCTTGACCCAAAGATTGTTTCCCGCGCAGGAGCAGTAGGATTATGGCAGTTTATGCCGGCAACGGGATATGAGTTCGGATTGTATCAGGACCAGTTCAGAGATGACAGAAGAGATTTTGAAAAAGCAACTGAATCAGGCGCCAGATATCTGAAAAGCTTGTACAAAACATTTGACGACTGGTATCTTGCTTTCGCTGCTTACAACGCAGGTCCGGGCAGAGTACGTAATGCTGTAAATAAATCAGGCTCAAAAGATTACTGGACTGTGAGAGGCTACTTACCGGGCGAAACAAAAAATTATGTTCCGTCAATCTTAGCATTATCGTTTATTTTCAGAAATCCTGAAAGCTATGGTTTTAAAACACCTGAGTATGGACATGCAATCTCATTCGACAGAGTAAACATAAAAGGAAATCTAACATTTGAACAAGTTGCAAAATTGTGCGAAACAGATGTTGATGTAATAATGGAATTAAATCCTGAGCTGTTAAATGAAAGTCTGCCGCAATATGATGTGCCATATCAGTTAAGAATTCCGCATGACAAGTATAATACATTTGCAGCTAATGTAAAAAAAGATGGTGCTTCGGTTATCTCCCACGAGTTTGCAGGCAATGAAAAAAATACATTCGGCACATCGGTAACATCTATTGAATACAGAGTGACCGGATATGAAGTAAAAGATAAAAGATTGATAGGTTCTGCAGCAAGCGGAAAAAAAGTTACCCATAAATTTGCATCCACTGATGCATTAGTAGTGATAGGAACAAAGTACTCTGTAAATCCTACGCACGTTAGAATCTGGAACGGAATAAGCTACGGAAAATATCCGGCAAAAGATCAGGAACTGAGTGTATACATGTCTGAAGAGAATTATAATGCAATGTACGGAATTGTACCGGTAAAAGATAATGTTGTAGATAATACAACTTCACCAACAAAGGTTGAAGAAAAAGTACCTGTTGTCATAGATGAACCAAAAGGCGAAGTAAGTTCAACGGAAAATAACTCAGAGCCGCCGGTAACAGATGTAGTTAAAGTTACTACTCCAAAGGTAGAGACTAAAACTCCTGAGACAAAAGTTAAAGAAAAGAAAGTAACAACTCCAAAAGAAAAATCGCAGACGTATGTAGTAAAAGAAGGCGATTACCTTAGCACAATTGCGAAAGCTTACGAAGTGGAAACAGATGAAATAAAAGAATGGAACGGACTGAAAGATGATAAAATATTAATCGGGCAGAAGTTAAAAATATATTCAGATGTAAAAATTGATTCGAAGAAAGAAGACGCCAAAAGTAAAGGCGCAAAGACACATACAGTAGAAGAAGGAGAATACTTAACACTGATTGCTGCGAAATATAAAGTTACATTAGCAGATTTGAGAGACTGGAATGATTTAGATGAAGATAAAATTATACCGGGTCAGGTATTAGTTGTAAAAGAACCTGTATCGACTAAAGAAACAAAAAACAAGACAACAGGCAGCAAAAAGAAAACTTATAAAGTTAAGAAAGGCGATACTTTAGCATCTATTTCTGAAGAAACAGGTGTATCCATAAAGGACCTGAAAAAATGGAATGATATAAAGAAAGATACTGTATTGATCGGGCAGGTTTTAAATCTATATGATGACAGTAAGAAAAAATAAAAAAAGTATAATTTTGTAATTGAAAGTTTTGTGATATAACGGTATATTTGTTATTCGTTATTTGTGCTGGCATAGCTCAGCTGGTAGAGCAGCTGATTTGTAATCAGCAGGTCGGGGGTTCAAGTCCCTCTGCCAGCTCAAGATAAACCCCTCAAGAATTAACATCTTGAGGGGTTTTTTATTTTGTGAAATTCAAGTGTTAGCAGTTTGTTAGCAGTTTGTTAGCACTTCTAAGGTTCAACTCCAGATTTCTCTATTGTATCTATTCTTCTTCTTAATTTTTCAGTTGTTATATTTGCATAATATTTTGCTGTTGTTCTCACATCATCATGGCCTAACAACTCCGCTACTTCTTCCATATATAATCCCTTCTTTGCCATATTTGTTGCAAACGTCTTTCTGAATGTTTTTAGATTGGAGGAGAACTGTTCCTTAATATTTAAATATTTTTTAATTCTACGGAATCTTTTTCCAACTATCTCTACAGAAAATTTTTCAAAAAGTAGTGTTTCCGAATCTTTTTCTACCTCAGATTTTAAATTCTCATTTATGAATAACAGTAACTCATCATAAATTGGGAATTGAATTTCCTTTAGTGTTTTTGACACCTTAATATTTAAAAATCTATTCTTTAAGTCAAAATTCCCTATTCTTAAATTCAATAGATCATTCGGTCTGATCCCGGTTAAAAGTAGTAACTTGAAACAGTTATATAAATTTTTATCTCTCTTTAAAGCTTCATTCAGAATTTTGTCTAACACTACACTATCAAAAACAACAATACTATTTCTTTCCCTCTTAGGGATTAATTTTTTCTTGATTGGACTTTTACTTAGAAAATCTTCCTCCACTAAAAAATTAAAGAATAATTTTAAATATTGAAGGTAAGTAAACATAGTGGCGTTTGAAACTTCTTTCATAAAAGTATTTATCAATCTGCTAATATCTCCAGAAGTTATTTTCTTAACATCGACAGAAGGACTTACTACATTGTAAAGATGTGATATAGAAATTCGAAAGTTCTTTTGGTGTGTAAGTGAACACTTTTCAATTCGTTCTCTATAACATTTTGCAACTAAATTTACTAACGAAGTTCCTTCAAGAGAATTACTTAATTCATTTGCAAAACTATTCTGTGAAGAATTATGACCTTCGATGTTCACTTCAATAGGTTCCTTCATTTTCTCAGCTTTCTTGTAATTTTCTTTTGTAAAAGTTAGCTTAGTATTCACAGCCCTTCTTTTTCCTTTAAAATAGTAGGCTATGTAATATTTATTTCTGTATTCATAGATTGATGCCATATAATTAATTATATTTCCA
>JBHEKU010000032.1:0-22223 GCA_041859205.1 Ignavibacteria bacterium
AAATTTTTAATCTTGAATTGATAACAGGATTGTCTTTTGATTTCTCATAGCTCTTGAGAAACTTTAATGCTTCATTTTTATTTTTGGTTTTACAGGAGACTCTTTTATAATATCGCTTCTTATTTACTGTTGTAATGATTGCAAGATAATAATAACCTGAAGGCTCCCTTTTCTGGAGATAAATTTTTTCAGATGGCATGATTTGTTGTCCTTATGCAAGGCAACTATTCAGAAAAAGTGATTCACAAAGTGATTCACAAATGTGTTACAAATCGCGAAGTTTTATGGAAAGCATAAAGAAGTGAATACAAACAGAAAAGCCTCTTAAACTATTAAATTTAAGAGGCTTACTGGGTGCCCGGGATCGGAATCGAACCGATACTGCCTTTACAGGCAACAGGATTTTAAGTCCTGCGCGTCTACCAGTTCCGCCACCCGGGCTTACATCATTGGTAGAAAAATATAAAAACCTTAATTCTAAACTTTACAGGCAATCCCGCTTTAGCAGGACGCATCTACCGAATCGCCCACCCGGGCTTACATCTTTGGTAGAATGAACAAATTATCAAAATTTACCCATAAATAAAAGGCATAATATTGGATTTTTTATACTTATTATGAAATTTTACCATTGCTTAAATTAATCTGCCTATATAATTTAAGGTATGATTAGCTCACAATTTTTTATTCCGCGGGAAGGGGAAAAACATGCTCAGAATTTCAGGAGGGTAAGAATATTACCTGCTTATTCCTTTCCCCATATAAAAGAGTTTGATTTAGGGCTTAAGGATAACAGCAGGAAAGTTTTTTATCATCTTGATTTGGATGCGTTCTTTGCCCAGGTAGAGCAGCGCGATAATCCCGAGCTGAAGGGCAAGCCCGTATCAGTCGGCGGATGGGAAGATTCGAATGCCGGTATTGTTATGACGGCTTCTTATGAGGCAAGAAAGTATGGAGTTTCTACAGGCATATCTGTTATAGATGCAAAGAAAATCTGCCCGACTCTGATATCTCTTCCGTGTAACGGACCAAAATACGAGCGAACATTATTAGATGTATTAACTATTCTAAAAGAGTATTTTCCCCATGACTGCGTAGAGCAATACAGCATTGATGAGTGTTTTATGGAAGGCTCTGATATAGTAAGGAATTTCGATGAAGCAAAAAAGCTGGGAGAAAAAGTAAAGAAAGCTATATGGGATGAGCTTGGACTTTTTGTATCTATCGGCGCGTCCTATAATAAATCCTATGCAAAAGCAGCAAGCAAACTTGATAAGCCGAACGGATTTACTCCTATAGAATTCGGCAAGCCTGAGAGAATTCTAAAGCTGCCGGCAGATAAACTTTGGGGAGTCGGCAGGCGGATTTACCGCCGCCTTCTGGCAATGGGAATCACTACTATAGGAGACCTTGCCCAATCGAATGAAGTACGTATGCGTAAGGAGTTCGGCATAAACGGAATTGTATTCCGCAAGTGCGCAAGAGGTGAAGATACTTCAGGCATATTTGTTAAGACGGAAAAAGAGAAATGCCTTGGGCATAACCATACAGTGATGAATCCGGTTACAAACTCTCCTGATGCCGAGCGGGAAATCCGCTACCTTGCAGAGTACATCTGCCGTAAGATGCGCAGCAAGCAGCTTGTTGCAGGAAGCATGAGTTTTTCAATCCGCTACGATGATTTGAATTATACAGGCGGAGAGCATCGGTTTCCGGCTTATACAAACAGGGATAATGAGATTTTTGAAGCGGCTAAACATATCTACTACAGGTTAAGGCAGCCATCTGACTATTACCGTATCAGAACGTTCGGAATATTTGTTTTCGATCTGCATCTGGATACTTTTGAAAGAAATCTTGACCTTTTTAAGAAAGATGTAAAATTCCCTTATTATGAGCTGGATAAGCTAAAATCACGATATGGCGAAAAAATCATCAGAATCGGCATAAATACATAATCTCCATTTTCAAGGTTACGTTTTTTCCAAAATTCAGAGGTAACTTATTGTATTAACAAAAAATCAAATTTTCATTGCGAACTGAAAAAATTGATAAAACAGGTGGATAGTCGGAAAAAACGAAAGAGGGTTCCCAAAATAACTTCTGTTTATACAATATTTAGTGCTGAAGGTTTCATTTGAGTGTAACCTATAAATTAAATAAAAAAAAAACGGAGCCGAAGCTCCGTTCATTAAAAACACTATTTTACCAGTACCATCCTTTTTGTATCAGCAAAATTACCTGCTTCAATTCTGTAAAAATACACTCCGCTGGCAAACTGCGAGCCATCGAATGTCACTGAGTAGCTTCCCGTTTCTTTCATTTCATTTACCAATTCCTTTACCATTCTGCCTACTACATCATAAATTTTAATCGAAACAAATCCCGCTTTTGGTAATGAATATTTTATGTTCGTTACAGGATTAAATGGATTTGGATAATTTTGAAATAAAGAATAATCTAAGATAATAAAATTATTATTATCAGTTACACTATTACCACCTTTTTGAACTCCTGCAATAAGAAGCAAATCCTCTAACTGACGTTTGCCTTTTTCTTCGGCATTAAGCGAGCGGTTCATTGCTAAGTTGCCTTCTGCCCTCTGTGAAATTCTATCTTTAGCCGAATTATTAAAATAAGCATCTTTTTTTAAGTCCTGCTTTGTAACTTTTGTTTTGTGTTCAGTTCCTGCTTCTTTTGTATTTCTTGTAACTTCTTTTGTCACCTTTTCATTTTTGACAGTCATTTCCTTATAAACTTTTTTTATTGCATCTTTTACAGGCTCCCTGTTTTCAAGTTCGTTTATTTTTATCAACTTATCCACTTCATTTCTGCTTTGAAGCATTCCTGTTTCATTCAGAGTTTTTATCCGTTTTACTTCATACTTACTTAGCTTCATTTTTTTAGTACTCTCTTTTTTCCCGCCGCTGCTTCCCTGGTTCATTAAGTCTTCAAGCTCAGTTATATCCCAGCTGGCAAGCAGCCTCATTGTAGGGTCGGGATGGAACTGCGCAACTACAGCATAACCTTCTATTGCTGCCATGGGGTCTATCATGGTCTCGCATGCAAGCACTACGTTATACGCATCGGTCTCAAACTCAGTCTTATATAAACCCGAGCTTATTTTAGCTTCAAGATATAATTTCAAGTCACCATATAAATAATCCCTGTAATTCTGGTCAGCGTTTGTATCAAGATCACCATAGCATTTGTGCATTTCACTAAGCGCAGAGCCAAGATAAGTGCTGCTCGTAAAATTATTGATTAAAGATTTATAGTTTGTTATAGCATCAAAATACAATGACTGGCCGTCCAGATTTTGCGCCTGTGTAAAAACTACTTCATCTCCTGCAGGCGGGCTGCCGCCTACGGCTGATGTAGTGAACAGCGTATCCATCACACCATATCCAAGTTCTCTTACGGTCGAAGAAAATGAAGGAGTGTAAACCGAATAACTTGTTGTTCCTATTACTGCCACAGGGTCGTTTGTATTCATCCATGCAAAACTTATAGGAGAGCTTGAAGGCTGGAATGCATTCCCTTCAGAATGTATAGTATCGAATGATGAGCCGACCTGACCGTACAAATTAAAGTTTGAAGTACTGCCAACTGTGAATAAATTATTCCCGTAATTAGAGTAGAAGCCGCCTCCGCCTATATCAACAGTTAAGTTATCTCCGCTGTTAGAGGTAAATGTGTTATTTCCTCCGCGCCAGTATGAAGTGCCTGATGCCGTCTGCGGAGCAAAGTTAGGATATGAGTCGCCTGCAAGTATTACGTTAGTATTATCTCCGGTAAAATTATTACGGAAGAAGTGCGGCGAGCTTTGGTATAAGAACACTGCATTGGCGGCAGTGTTATCGAAAGTATTGTATTTAAAGTGACCGTTTATCAATCTGCCTACGAAAGAAACTCCGGCAGTTGATGCGAACGAGTTTCCGAAGATGTAACAGTTCGGCATAGAGGCGAGGTAGTTTGCAATAACTGCCGATGCAAGTCCGCCTGTAAAGCTGTTATTAACTATGTGAAGTCCGTATCCGTCAACGCCCAAACCTAATGTACCCGTTTCTCCCAGCGTTGCAATCTCTTCACCAAAGTCAACATTTTTTACATAAAGCCCGACTGCTGTAGTATTGGATGAACTTACATTGAACTCATTTTCTTTCAGAAGAATATTCTGAACGTTTTCGCAGTAAACTCCGTAGTCTGCGCCAACAGGGATATTGAAAATATTGTTCCTGATTATTTTATCGCAAAGTCCGTTGCCTACATCGTTCTTTATTGTGATTGCTGTTTTGCAGTTGCTGAATGTGCTGTTAGTTATTGATGTCAAGCTTCCGGCGTTCTCTAGAATTATTCCGCCTGCAAGAGATGTATTGGTATCGGATGTAAATGTGCAGGAGTCGGCAGATATATAAGCACCGTTCTTTATAGTGATTTTGGAATTTTTGCCAAATAAAATCTTAGTGTGCGGACTAAGCTTTAGTGTTCCTGTTTTGAAAATTAAATTTGTACTGTCAGGAATTTCAACAATGCAGCTGTCTGCAAACTCAAATTCTGAGCTGTCGATTAACACTTCACTTATAGGATTTGCGCAATAACTTACTCTCTTTTCAAAATAAATTTTTCCCGGTCCTACAATTCCGCCTAAGTTACAAAAAGATGAATTACTCTTCATCAAAATATAAGAATTGCGATAAAGACCAATCAATCCACCTGGATTATTTTTTAGTGTAGAGCCCGGATTAAAAGTCATATTCGCATAACTTTGTAATGCAGTTTTCCCACCGGATTTATTTTCCAATATAGTATTATTGTTATAAATCATATTTGATAAATTATTTAAGGCTAAATTACCTCCATTTTCTATATTGACAGCCATTGTACCTCCTGTATTTGTATTTATTGTAAGCTGAACTGAATTATCTAATGTTAATTTTGCTCCTTCGGTAACTACAATTGGAATACAATGTGGCGAATAATTCCAGCCCGACTGCGGTATCCAATAATCTACAGGCGTAGACACATTTTTGGATATTAAAAGATTGTTTGTCAGTATTCCTTGTGTTGTTTCTATTATTCCAATGCCTGATAAAATATTATATGGAAAATACTGATTTTGATTATCTTCTCCTGCTGAAAGATTAAGATTTGCAACTTTTCTTGAATCTATTGGAAATACACTATAATGAGAACTAAAATTAGTAGAAAAAGTAAAGTTACCATAAACTTTTGCCCGTGGTATATAGTCTGGAGTTCCCAAGCCTGGATTTATAATATTGTTTGGTCCGTAAGGCTGCCATTGTTTTATAAATCTGTCAACAAATGAAATAGGTTTTTCTAAGGCAGCTGCCCAGGGGTCTCGGGTAAAAAATAATTGTGGATGATCATCGACTATCCTTAAATTTATTCTGGTATCAAAGAATTGAACCACCCCATTAATATCTGTATCATAGTCCCATTCAATAAAACAAGAATCTAAAAACCCCTCGGAAAGTCCAGTTGTTGGTTCAATTATAACCATTAACTTATACTTTCCCCATCCAAACATTCCTAAACATTGTGTAGTATTTTCATCCCAATCACCAGCAAATCCACCAGTTGTCATGGGGTCAATAGTATGAACATTCTGCAATGATGAACTTAGTATTCTTGTACCATTTATATAGTACATATAATAGTCATCTGGATATGGCCTTTTCCAGCGAGCCGCTAAGTCCAACTCCCCGAATCCATTGAAAACTATACTTACAGGATAAAGCTGAATCTTTACGTAATAAGAAGTCTGATTATCAAAATATAATTCTGCTCCAATTTCAGCGTCGTCTTGACTCATAGCAAAACTGCAATAAAAGAAGATATTTAAAATCACCAGGGTTATAATTTTCATGTGATATAATTGAATGTTATTTTACAAAAATCATTTTTCTTGTTTGGATATTATTTCCAAATTGAAGGGCATAAAAATAAATACCGGAAGATAAATTTTCAGCTGAATATTCAATTTGATTTGCTCCACTTAAAAAATATTTAGTTGAAAAGTATATTTCTTTACCCAGAGAGTTATAAATTTTTAGCATAGCAAATCCATTTTTAGGAATTGAGAATTTTATAAGAGTTGAGGGATTAAACGGATTGGGGTAGTTTTGATACAGTTGAAAATCATTTAAAAAACTTAGATTATGGTTTATTCCTGAAGTAGGTCCTTCGAGATACTGATTTGTCCTTAAAATAATTATATCTTCCATAGTCGAATTTTCTATTTCTCTGAACCCTGTAAATAAAATATCTCCTCCGGGTGTTATGTGAATTCCTTTAAGAAGAATATAGTTGTCTATATTAAAAAGGATTTTTGAATTAAGAACAGTGCCGGAAGTATCAGCTATTATTATCTTAGCTAAAACAGTGTCAGATACCTTACTATATGAAAAAATGGACATCACAAATTTATTCTCATCTATCATCTGAAAATTACGCAACTCCTCTTCACGACTGGTATCTATAAAACTTTTCCTGCTTAAGATATTCCCTGCTGTATCTGTCCGTGCAAATTCAGAGTCAAATCCTCCTATTGTAAAACCTTCTGCAGCCCTTCTTAATTTCACAGGCACGGTGGCAATATTTTTTTCATATATTAAGACGCCATTAGCAGAGTATTTTGAAAAATGGCTTGAAGCAATATCACGTCCCGTAACAACAATGTTTCCGTTTGCATCTTCTTCAAGCCCTAAATATGATCTGTAAAAGCCACCATCGACAATTTTATTCCATAATAAATTTCCCTCGGAATCAATTTTCTGTATATAGCCTTTAGATCCTCCGAATTGTCCGCAGCTTACCAGGCAGTTATCAGAAAATAATTTGCTTTCCCAATTTAGAACATAATTGTTAACGGGTGTGTAGTATTTTTCCCATATCACATCACCGTTGGTATTTATTTTAATAACAAAAGCTCTGCTTCCATCACCTGTTAAATAAAAATTATTATTACCGTCAGGGATTATTGAAAACGTATTCTGGTCAATTAGATTTCCTATCCTTTTTGTAAAGATAGTATCACCATATTGATTAATTTTGATGAGATAGGCATGATTTGAAGCAGCAGCAGCGATAAAAAAATTGTTTCCATCTGCTTTACATATTGCATTGCCTCCATCGTCTCGATGCAATGGACCGTCATAAACTTTGAACCAGGTTATATTCTGGCTATATATATTTCCTACTAGAAACAGAAAAAATAAAACTATCAGGGGCTTGGATATGGTAAAAAATCTGCGAGTCATTAGAATGAATAATTTATTTAAACTAAACAGTATTTTATCAATATAGTAAGGCAAAAAAACGAATAGAGAGGGAGAATTAACGTTATTTTACAAAAATCATTTTTTTTGATTTAACAATTTCCCCGAACTGAAGCGAATAAAAATAGATTCCCGAAGATAAATTTTCAGCAGAATACTCCATTTGATGTGAGCCAGCGTTGAAATATTTACTATTAAAATAAACTTCTTTTCCAATAGAATCGTAAACTTTGAAAGCCACTATTCCATTTTTAGGAATTGAGAATTGTATTGTTGTTGATGGATTAAAAGGATTGGGATAATTTTGAAATAATTGAAAACTATTAACAGAAGAA
The DNA here is from genome assembly GCA_041859205.1 of Ignavibacteria bacterium. Taxonomy (GTDB): domain Bacteria; phylum Bacteroidota; class Ignavibacteria; order Tepidaquicellales; family Tepidaquicellaceae; genus JAFDZO01. The sequence continues at coordinate 7,637 of JBHEKU010000032.1, forward strand.
ATTTGATTACTATTGATGCCGGAAGTAGGACCTTCGAGATATTGGTTTGTCCTCATTATAATTATATCTTCCATAGTTGTATTTTCTATTTCTCTAAAGCCTGTAAATAAAATATCCCCTCCCGGTGTTACATGTATTCCTTTTAGCTTAATATAGTTACTTATATTAGAAAGTATTTTTGAATGAAGAACCTTCCCAGAAGTATCAGCGATTACTATTTTTACACGAACAGTGTCTGATACTTTATTATAAGAAAAACAGCACATCACAAATTTGTTTTCATTTATCATCTGTAAATCATATAACTGCTCATATTGGCTTGTGTCATTAAACTCGTGTCGGCTTAAAAAATTTCCTGCTGTATCAAGCCGGAGAAATTGAAAATTATATCCGCCAATATTATAACCGTTAGAAGCTTTTCTCATCTTGATAGGCATAATTGTTCCGATATTTTTTTCATATATAAATGCTCCGGTCGATGAATATTTTGAAAAGTGGCTTGTTGCAAAATCAAAACCTGCTACAACAACGTTACCTGAAGAATCCTCTTCAAGTCCGCAATAAGTTCTGGAAAATCCACCATCCACAATTTTGCTCCATAATAAATTTCCTGCCGAGTCAATTTTTTGTATATATCCCTGAGAAGTTCCCTTTTTACCGCAGCTTACGAGGCAATTATCAGAAAATAATTTGCTTTCGTTCATTCGAACATAATTGTTGACGGGTGTATAGTATTTTTCCCATAAAACATCGCCGTTAATATTTATTTTTATAACAAATGCGCGGCTGCCGTCACCTGTCAAATAAAAATTATTATTGCCATCAGGCACGATAGAATAAATTGTTTGTCCGCTTCCTACTAATTGTCCTATTCTTTTTGTAAATAAAGTATCGCCATATTGGTTAATCTTCATTAAATAACCATGGCTTGTAGCGGTAGCTGCAATAAAAAAATTGTCTCCATCAGCCTTACATATTGCATTGCCTGCATCGTCCCAATTATCAGGACCGTTATATACTTTGTACCATGTGATGTTCTGGCTGTAAACTTTCGTGAAGCAAATCAGAAAAATTAAAACTATCAGGGGCTTTGAGATGATATGAAATCTGCGAGTCATTAAATGGATTTATTTGTTTAAACTAACCACTATTTTATCAGCAATGTAAGGTAAAAAACGGGTAGAGGTAATCTATTTTTGGCATCAGCTGCCCCTGCAAGTAGTTTACTTACTATTTAGCGATATTTTACACTATCTTTTGCGTTTTTGCGGGTTGAATTATAGCGTATAACTCGTCAAATTTTTTGGCACAGGATGTGTATAAAGGGGGGTTGAAGTCATTAATTAACAAATTAAAAACCCAATCCTATGGTTGACAACATTTCAAAAAAATTTGTAATCCCTGCGGTTCTGGTCGTATTCTCAATCGCCTTGTTGTACCAGGTGATTACATTCGGCACCCAGGTGATTAGGGGAATTTTTCAAATCTGAACTTAGTAATTTGTTTTAGGGGTAAAACATAACGTTCAGTAAAATTCCCGTCGTCAGGTTATTTTAGAGAAGAATAATTTCTCAGTTAGATTTAGAGCAGAAGCCTGATGGCGGGGCTTCATTTAAAACAAAAGCCCGGAAGAGTTATCTCCACCGGGCTTTTTTAATTTGGAATAAACTTTTTTTTATCTAACCACAGAGAGCACAGAGTATTTACACAGAGAACACAGATAAAAATTTTTTAAAAGTAGTTTCATTGCTCTGTGTCCTTTGTGAATAGTCTCTGTGCTCTCTGTGGTTAAAAGAGTTATTTCAGCAATATCATTCTCTTCGTTTCAGTGAAGCTTCCTGCTTCCACTCTGTAGAAATAAACTCCGCTTGATAATTTAGAAGCATCAAAACTATAGCTGTAAGAGCCTGCCTGTAAATTTGAGTTTACAAGTTCGTTCACTACTGCTCCCTTAGAATCATATATAAATAATTTTACAAACGAAGATTTAGCTATATCAAATTTTATATTCGTAACCGGGTTGAACGGATTCGGATAATTATTAAACAGGCTGAATTTTTCAGGAACTACAGATGAAATTTGTGTGACACCTACAGAATTTCTACTGTTTAAAATCAGAATAAGTGAATTTGATGTTGCGCTATCGACTCCGTTGTATGCAGTTGCCGACCATAAAGTAAGTATGGAATCACCTGCATTGAATGATGCCCGTACAGAATCCAGAAAACTGTATCTGAGTGTAAGGGTTGTATCAGCTCCATTATTATTGCTTGTAAAAAGTCTGTCAGGATTTCCTACTCTTCTTATTTTCCATTTATAAGTAATGGATGGATGAGTACCTGCGCTTCCCCATGTAAATTTCTGATATGTATTAACTGCATTTTGATTTACAGGAAGTACAGTAAGCTGTGCCGGTGAATTTGCAGAAAAAGAATTCAGGCTAAGAATAATTCTGAAAGTTGCATCGGATGTATCAGCTTCAGACGGATTTGCAGGATTATAAATTCTTACTTTTGCCTGTGAAGTAGAAGCTATATATGGCACTACCCAGTTAATTGTTCGTTGCTGCGCAGGTACATTAGTTTGTACCACGTTCCATGTTGAGCCGTTATTAGAAGAATATTCAATATTAAGATTTCCCGTAGAGTTTGCACCCCACCAAATTGCTGCTGTATTTCCCGTTCTGAAAGTTTCACCGCCTTTTGGTAATGCAAGCAGAACTGCTCTGTCGTTTGCAGTAATGCATCCGGCGGATTCAGCGCTGTTTCTTATTAACTCTCCCGGCTGAGGACCAAAATTCATTACCACTGAGCCGCCTGCAGAGATATCGCAATAGCTCATGATTGTACCAACTGTTCCGTGCAGAGGACCTGAATAGCATCCACCTTCTATATCTGAGCATGTATCGATCGGACCTCCGACCCATCCGCAGTAGTGTGTATGCGGAGAACCGAAATTATGTCCGATTTCATGGGCTGTTGTTTCAACATCATAAGTGTAGTTAGGAAGATTAGGAGCAGCGCCTGTAAGCGTTGCAGACAATCCATATCCGCTTTGTGTTGAACATAGCACACCTAAGAAGGCAATACCTGCAACATCTAAATTTTGTCTTCTTGAAAGTAAGTGTGCGACAACTCTTTGCACTCCTGACTGTGTTGTAATCCAATCTGCTCTGAATTGATTAAGCATCTGATTACCGCTTGTAGAAGTATAAGGGTCCTGAGTAGTCCAGACTCTCATATAAGAAATAACAAGCTGGCAGTTTATTTCTTTTACATAGGTAGCAGAAACAGCAGCCATCTGTGCCATAGCCCATGCAGTAGTAGTTGTTGTATTGAAGGCATATCCAAGATAGGTTGCATAATCTATATCCACAGCAATTTCTGCTTTTAATAAAGTCGGGCTCATATTATCTTTTCCCGGCTTATAGTCACGCATCATTTGTTTAATTCTTTCAGGGGTTTCCATTGTCTCTGTACCGCACTTGAAATTTCTTTTGGTTTTTCTCAGACCTTCCTGAAATAAAATATAATTCTCTTCGTTCTTATTGTTTTCGTCTGTCGTTCCGAGCGTATATGTTTCTTTATCAGTCATAAGAATAGCCATAACTCTATCTTCAGTAAAAGTAATAGTAACGAATGAATTATCCATTCCTTTTACTTTTCCTGTATAAGAAAGTATAACATTATGAAGCGGCATATCTACTTCTCCTTCAGCAGTTTTTTTAACAAATCTTGTCTGCGGAGTAGTAATATCAAATTTCATAAGTTCAAGAGTAGCAGTAGAATTTACATTTCTGAGCTTTACAGGAACGTCAATTTTAAGTACGTTATTTCTTTCAGTAAAAAGTCTTCCTAATTCGTTTTTATTTACTTTTAAGAATACAGGATCCTTTACCTGGGCATCGAATTTTTCTTTCAAGGTCTTTTCGGGAACCTGGTTGGAATAGAATAAATCCGTTGAAGTTCTTTGCGCGTATATACTTGAAACGCAAAAAAACAGTGCAATAAGCGGAAAAAATATTTGTTTCATAAATGGTTTTAGTTTTGTATAACTTAATAATTAACGCTAAGTAAAACAATCAACATATTTGTCTTGTTGAGCAGAAAACAATGAATAAAAATGTCTTTATTATCGGAGGAACAGGCTTCGCCTGAGGAAGGAGTAAAAATTTTCAGGACAAAAGATATAAGAATTTTTGGTAATCCTATTTAGTTGCGGAGAAAGTTATTGACTCAATCTTATCTCCTATCTGCGTTTTATCCACAACGTCCTGCCCGTCTACAACAATTCCAAACAAAGTATAACGCGCATCTAAATGAAGCTGAGGTGAATGAGTAATAAACCATTGCGAGCCTTCTGTATCTTTTCCGCTTGATGCCATACCGACTGCACCCGTGAAGAAATTTAGCTGCGAGAATTCACTGCGGATAGAATACCCGGGTCCGCCGTTCCCTGTACCTGTCGGGTCACCGCCCTGAATTACAAAGTTTGGGACTACTCTGTGAAATATTGTTCCATTGTAATATCCCTGCTCAGAAAGCTTAACAAAGTTATAAACAGTAAACGGAGTAACTTCAGGGAAAAGTTCAATTTTAATTGTACCTTTGTTGGTCTTTACTGAAGCGTACTTATTTTCAAAAATTTTCTCTAAGTATTCCCAGTCAAAATCTTTATTGTAGAGTTTATTTTTAATCCTATCTGAATAATCATTGCCCGTTATTTTCTTTAATGCATCGGCCGAACGTTTTGTGATTTCATACTGGTCGCTTGTGAGATTTGCTTCAAGATTAGTTTTTAATACTTCAATCTTCATTTCTCCAATGAAATCAATATATGCTGTCATTAAATCAAAATCCTGGGGCAGAGATAAATTAGGATATTCGAACTGAATCACCTGCGCCGTCTCTGCTTTCCAGTTATCACGCTGCAGAGAAGAATCTTTTAATGTTTCCAGACAGTTCGCAACCATTACAACATCTTTTGAAGTAAGAAAATCATAGCAGATTAATCTTATGGTATTTTTATCTTCATCGTTTACTTTTGGTAAGCTAACATTAATTAATTCAGAATAGGCTCTGTAAATTTTTGCAAGGTCTTCTGCACCGATATATTTTTCTTTGTCAATTGTGTGAGTCTTTCCGTACTCCATTACATCATTGGAAATTAAATCACGCACTTCACGAAAAATATTTCCGTCGTTGAAGCTGCTGAATGCTCTTATAATATCTGCTTTTATATTGTAATCGGTACTTTGTTTATATCGGTTTATGAATTCATCTTTTAACTCATCTTTAAAAATACTTCCCATGGTTTTGATAGCTTCACCGTGTATAAAAGTAGTTTCTAAAGTTTTAACTTTGTCTTCTACTATACCATCAACCTCAATATGTGAAATCTTATCCAGATAATCGTATAAAATTTTGTTATCTTTTATTGTTAGATTTTTATTTGAGTATAATTTATTTATTGCACCCAGGTAAGCTGAATAGTAAGGAATTACATTAGGCTCATTTGTTATACCTCTTTTCAATAGCTTCAAAGCTTCATTAATATCATCCTGCCTGTCCTTTATCTGTTCATAGGTAAAATTGTTAATAATGTTGAAAGAATTTACCTTCGCTCTCCAGTCACTTTCATTTTTTACATTACTTAAAATCTCAAAAAGTATCTGTGTATCTTTTAATTTGCCTAATGCATTTATTGCATAGCTTCTGTTTAAGCCGTCTGTATCCTTCAAATATTTTTTTAATAAATCAGTATGTGGTTTTAATAATTTATCATCGCCTGTTCTCCATAGTGTATAAAGACAAAGCATTGTAGAGTTTTTATCAGGATTTAAGTTTAATATATCTGCAAGTATCTGAAACGAACGTTCATTTTTAATTTTCCTTAAACCGAATCTTAAAACAGAAAGCGCAGAGTAAAATTTATCGTAATCTATATTGCTCACATCTGAAGGTATCAGATTTAAATCTTCTTCAGTTCCAATTTTTCCGATTGCCTCTAATAACTGCTCCCTCACATACATATTGGTTTCTGATTTCAATGCCGTTCTCAGATATATTTGTGAAGGCTCGCATGGAATTTGTCCCAATGCATAAGCTGCAAGAAATCTTATATATTCATTCTGATTTGTAAGCAGGACAGTACTAATTTCATCAGCCGTAGATGAATCCTGTATATTTGCCAAGGCAAATATTGCGCGGCTGACTACATCGCTATTATCAGATTTTAAAAATGAAAGGAGTTTATCGTTTTCACCGAGTGAACGTGAATCCTGAAGAAGTAAAATTTCTTTTTCTTCAGGGGAGTAGTTTTGTGAGAGAACGATATTGGTAAATGAAATTACTGAGAGAAATAAGAATAAGAGTTTTTTCATGGCTTAAAGGGAGAGTTGTGGTTTCAAGCCTTCCCAATCCGCCATGGCGGATTGGGAAGGAGTTAGTTTCTATTTATTTCTTGCCTAATAGCTTAAACATATTTTTCTTATATGCTTCAACGCCGGGTTGATTGAATGGATTTACACCGAGCAGATATCCGCTCACTGCGCATGCTTTCTCGTAGAAGTAAATCAACTGTCCGAGGTATCTTGCATTAAGCTCAGGAATTGTTACAACTATATTCGGCACTCCGCCGTCAACGTGAGCCATAAGTGTTCCTTCCATAGCCTTCTCATTTACATAGCTCATTTTCTTTCCGGCAAGATAATTCATATCATCGGAGTTATCAGGTGATTCAGGAATTAGTAAAGTTGAGTTTGATGTCTGAATCTTTATAACCGTCTCAAAAATATTTCGTGCGCCTTCCTGTATAAGCTGTCCCATAGAGTGTAAGTCCGTAGTAAGTGTTACTCCCGCAGGATAAATTCCTTTATGCTCTTTACCTTCACTCTCACCGAATAACTGTTTCCACCACTCAATAAAATATTGCAGGCTTGGCGTATATGTAGCGAGTATCTCTATATAATGTCCTTTTCTGTACAACGCATTTCTGGTTGCTGCATATAAGTTAGCGGGATTTGCAAATAAATCTTTCTGCGCGCTTAGATATTTCTCCATTTCAACCGCGCCTTTGATAATTTGTTTTATGTTTATTCCGGCAGCAGCAATCGGCATTAAGCCTACAGGTGTAAGTACAGAATATCTTCCGCCGACATCATCCGGTATAACAAAAGTTTTGTATCCTTCGCGTTGAGCAAGCTTTCTTAAAGCACCTTTTGATTTATCTGTAATGGCAATTATTCTGCTTCTTGCATCAGGTACGCTGTATTTATTTTCAAGATGATTTTTTAAAAGCCTGAATGCAAGCGCCGGCTCTGTTGTAGTTCCTGATTTTGATATTACAATAACAGAATAATCATATTTATCCAATGCTTTTAATAAATCGTAATGATAATCTTCGCCGAGATTATTCCCCGCATAAACCATTATCGGTGTAACACGATTTTTCTTCAGATAATGAAAATTATCCGACAGAGCATCTACTACTGCCCTTGCTCCCAGATACGAACCGCCTATACCAATAACAACAATTACTTCGGATTTCTCTGCCATTTTCTCTGCGGCAAATTGTATCTGGTCAACTAAGTCATCTGTTATATCAGAAGGAAGTGTCATCCAGCCGAGGTAATCTTTTCCTAAACCTGTTTTATTTTCTAATGCTTCATTTGCATATAATACTGCCGGTGAAAAACTTTGAATATCATTGAAGGAAACAAAGTTAGTGCAGTTTTCAACATTAACTTTTACTATATCTTTTTTTTCTTTAAGCGCACTAAACATTTAATACCTCCTTAAAATTATCCCAAGTCATCCTTTTTTTATGGTCGATTTCCTTATTGTAAGGCTGTGAGTAGATTATGTGTTCCCATACAGGAATTAATGAGCCTTTTACATCGGGCATATCATCTATAAGATAATCACCTCTCACAAAAGTTTTATCTTTTGTCATAATTATTCTTCCTGTCCACTCCTCTCCAAGATGCTCAGCTACCCAATGATATTTTTCAAGTACACAGTTCTCATATTTCGGAAGCATCGGCGCAGTGCATAAACGCACGTTGTGCCCTTGTGCCAGTAAATAATTAACGCCTTCTATACTTCCTTCAACAGGAGGAAGCCCTTGATAAAATCCGGGGGAGAGATATATTTCTTCAACGAACTCTCTGTACTCCTGAGGATATTGCTGCGATACATAAAATCCTTTTCTATCTTCATGGGGAATATAGGGCTTTTCAGGATGATTAGCTTTCCAGCGTTTTAAAAATTCACCTTCAAAATCGGCAATTACGCCGTCCATATCAACAAGAATTTCCATTAATTATTTGCCTCCATTATTTGACGGACAATCTGAATATCGGCGAATACTTTCCACTCTGATATTTTTCCGTCTTTTATTTTTGCCTGCCATGATGCGGGCACTTCAAATTTGTTTTTTTCTTCCAGCTCGCCCTCTTTCCAGTACGTTCCCTTTGCTTTACCATAAACTGCAACCATATCTCTCTCGCAGATTATTTCATCTGCATCGATAGTATAGTCGGGGAAGTGAATAAAGAAATCGAGCCAGGCAACTTTAAGATATTTTCTGCCTTTGATTTTTATATCAGAGGAATCTGTCATAATATGGTCATCCGATAAAAATGTCATCATCTCATCAATATCATGTTCATTTATATAATATATAAAATCTTTTACTAATTTTTGATTTTCATTTTGCGGAGGATTTTTATAGTTGATGCCGAGATAAACCGTCGGCAGTTCTTCCTCTAAATATGTCTTTGAAATTTTTCTTACCGAATAAGCTTTTACATTTTTCCTTGAGCTGATAACATTATACAGCTGGTTGCCTATGAAATGCAATCCGCAGTAATCTTCAACTCCATAACCGTTTTTTATTCCTCCTTCGGTTATTATCTCTCTGAAAGAAATGCGCAGCTCAGTTCTTTCATCATAGTGAGGGCAAAAACTTCCCTGTAATAATCCGAGGCACGGCAGCTTCATAAGCTTAGTATCTTCGGGATTATATATGCCGTCGCTGAACCAGACAATTGCGCCTGCGCTCATCCCGGAAAGCACTATACCTTTATTGTAAGCCTTCTTCATTATTTTATCCAGACCGTATGTTTTCCATTGAGACATAAGAAAGCGCGTGCTTCCTCCTCCCACGAAGAGAGCATCCTGCTCAAGAATAAATTTTTCCAGATTAATTTCAGGTTGTGTTTTTAGCGATATGTGTGAAGGAATGCAGTCTAATTTATTGTAGACATTGTAAAACTTATCTATATAATCCTGTGCATCTCCGCCTGCATTTGCGAAGAAACATATTTTCGGAGTTGGTTTTCCGGTTGCGTTAAGAATATAGTTATCGAGGAGGGGATTATCCTGTTCCATGGAAAATCCGCCGCCGCCTAATGCAATAATTTGCTTAAATTTTTTCAATTAAAGATTTGTGGTTGAGGTCTTTAAATTAAAAAAGCTATTTAAAGAATTAAAGTTAAAAAGATGAGAAGAGTTAAAGTGAAAAATCAGACATCTGATTCTTTTAAATCTTTGAGCAGCTCGCGCGCCTGCGCAGCATTTTCTTCAAGCACCTGAATCTGAATAGCGCCGGTAATGGGATTAAAACCTGTACCCATAACGCCTACTCCCATAAGATTTTCAACGCCTTCGCCTTTTACACTATACTCAATATTTGCTTCATCAAGCATTGATTTTGCCAGCGCAATCAATCCTTCGTGACCGCTTTCAAAAACTGTAACTGCATAGCTGTTATCTTCGTGTTTCATAAGTAAATTATTTGTTTAATTCTACTTCAATTTGTGAAAGAATGAGTAAAAAAACAATTACAATAGGAACTATATAATTTGCATTAAAACAAAAATTGAGCCACAAAGTATAGAATGTACTTTGTGGACTCATAATAATTTTCTTACCGTATCAAATTTAAAACTGAAGGCTCAATCCGCCAACAGGCAGGAATGCCCAGTTATAAACCGTTCCCTGTGCGTTTTTTGTTTCATTCCAGAAATATGAGTTTACATTTTTTCTGTTAAACAGATTCTGGAACTCTATATAACCAACAAGACTGGCTTTTTTAAAGTTTACTTTTTTATCGATTCGCAAATCAACTCTTATATAATCCGGATACCTTGCGCTGTTGAAATCGTTCGTTGCATAAATACCTCTGTTGAATTGTGTAGATGCCGCAATATCCAATGGAGTGTAAGGTTTGCCGCCTGCATATTTTATTTTAAATCCTACAAGCCATTCATCTGCAACCTGATATCCTGCTATCAATGTAATCTGATTTGTCGGGTCGTATGCTCCCGGTTTTTCTCCTCCGACAAGTGCCGTGAAGTTTGAATATGAATAAGAGTAGTTCAGCATTCCGTAAAATCCGTTGCCGGTTAATTTTTTATGAAGTGAAAAATCTATTCCGCGCACATAGCCCTTCCCTGCACTGACTGCGGGACCGACTAAATTTGGACCGAAGTCAGAACCGCCGTCAATCAAAATAAACGTAGGGTTTTCAGTTGCGACCGGGTAATCTTTATATCGTTTCTCGTAAGCTTCTACAGTAAATTTAAAATCAGGTGAAAGCAGCTGTTCAAATCCTAAGATGAAATGCTCGCTTCGGATATCGTTTAAGTTTTTATTGATTGGATTCGATGCAAGCCAAAGATAAGCAGGCGCCTGATAAAATATTCCGTACGATGCATTTATCGTTGTAAGCGGTGTCAGCTTATATGATACCCCTGCTCTGGGTGAGAAGTAAGTTTTTAAATTAATAAAATCAAAGTAATCAACTCTGAAACCGGCATTAAAAATTAAATTATCGTTTAAAAATTTTGACGTGAGATTAAACGAACCGAAAAGTTTATAAGTATTAACTGTGTTGTCGAAAATTAAATCAGGTCTTATATAACCTGCATAAGTTGTATCCTGCTTTGCAAAAACATTGTTCTTTATATTTGCAAGTTTTCCGCCTGCAGTGAAATTGAGATTAAGAATTCTATTTGCCTGATAGTTCAGCTCAGTCTTTAATGTATGTTCACGTTCAGTTGCTTTATCGTTAAACTGTATAGTATCCTGTCTTTGCCCGTAGCTTACGATATCGTAATCTGAAATTGAGTTGGACAAAGTTGTTTGAAGATAACCTTTCTTAAATATTTTTGTGTAATTAAATCCCGCAACATAGTTATTCTGATGTGAGAACGCTTTTCCGTATGGGTCATCCAGGTCATCTGTTTTATCTCCGTCGAAATCTATTCTATCAATACTACCAAATCCAATCATGGAAAGTTTATCATTGGGGGAAAGGTCATAATTTAGTTTCAAATTTAAATCCCAGAAATTAGGAACGGCTGAGAGCTGTATTGCTCCTTTTAATAATTCAAGATAACTTCTTCTTACTGAGACTATATATGAACCTTTTTCACTGAATAACGGTCCTTCAAAAATACCGCCGAAGCCGCCTACGTTCAGATTTATATCACTGTAAAATTTCTTTCTGCTGCCTTCACGAAAACGAATATCAACTACTCCCGATGACTTATCACCAAAGCGTGACGGAAATCCTCCTGTGAAAATATTTGCTTCCTGTATAAACTTTACATTAATGAAGCCAATTGCTCCGCTAGTTGAGCCTTGTGTATTAAAGTGATTGATGTTTGGAATTTCAATTCCATCGATGAGCAGAAGGTTTTCACTTGGCGAGCCGCCTCTTACAATAATATCGTTACGCTGATCGTTTCCGATTGATACTCCGGGAGCAGTCTGCAGCATTCTTGAAATATCTTCCGTTGCGCCCGGCGCTCTTCGTATTTCTTCGAAGTCAAGATTCATTGTTGAAATATTAACATCGGAGCTTTTTGAAAAGTAATTTGCTTCAACATCGATCTGTTCAGTTGTAATATTCATTGGTATTAACTGTATAAGCACTTCCAGAGGGCGGCTTGCGTATACAACTAAGTCTGATTTTATAATAGGGAAATATCCGGGAGCAGTAATTTTCAGTTCATAATTTCCCAGTGTGATATTGTTGAAACTAAATTCACCGCTTTTATCTGTTATAGTATTTTCGAAAGTACCTACAATCTGTATGTTGGCATCTGTAACAGGATTTTGCGTTTCTCTGTCAATTAACTTTCCTTTTATAATTCCAGTGTTTGTTTGAGAATATCCAGTACAACAGGTAAAAAATATTATTAGCAGTAATAACTTCTTCATATAAATTTATTTTTTGTGTTTAGGGTTTTTAATATTTAATGTGTTAACCAGAAATTTTAAAGAGCCTTCAATTAACTGATTGAGTTCTTCTCTTTTAATTGGAGGAATTCTTTTTTTAATAACCAGTGAAGCAATACCGTGAACAAATGCCCACATTGAAAATGTGGCTGGTTCTATATCATTCTTTGCAATATATCCGTGCTCTGCGCAGTCTGCAATTGTCTGATGCAGTAGCCCGTATGAATCCATTCCTATCCATTCAGCTTCTTTTGCAATTGAATCAGATACGCAATTGTTGATGAACATTAAGTCATAGTATTCGGGATTTTGCCAGGCGAATTCCAAGTAATTATGACCCATAAGTTCTAATCTTTTAATTGGATTTTTTTCTGAATTTGATTCGCTTAGCGCTTTATAAAATTTCTGAAATGCAATGGTATGAAGTTCAAAAAGAATTGATTCTTTATCTTTGTAATGCAGGTAAATTGTCCCGGGGCTGTATTGAATTTTCTCAGATAGTTTACGCATTGAAACATTCTCGTAACCCTCTTTAGCGAAAAGCTTTATTGCAGCCTGAAGGATTTTCTCCTTAATTTTTTCTTTATCTGCTATTTTTCTTTCTGCTATTCCCATAAAGGTTGTGTTTAATGAACAGTGTAAAATTACTGAACACTGTTCAGCAATAAAATGGAAAAATTTATCCCCATATTAAGGATTAAGTAAAATAGAAGTTTAGTTAGGTTACTTACAGATTTGTTTAAAGACGCGAAGCATATTTAGCCCGAGGATTTTTTTAATCTCTTCATCTGTATATCCGAGCTCAACAAGTTTTTTTGTTATCATTGGATAACAGCTTGCATCGTAAAGCTCTGCGGGGGGAGAGATGCCTCCGTCGAAATCGGAACCAAGCCCGACATAGTCTGCACCGACAAGATTTTTAATGTAATCGATGTGCTCTATTACTTTGTCAATTGTAGTACCGCCGGTAAGATTTTTTTCTTTTAGAAAATTATCGCGCTCAGTATTATATTTTTCCAGATTATCTCCGTATTTCTCGTTCAATGCATCAAGCTCCTTTTTGTAAAGCTGGTAAGCATTCTTGGTTCTGTTTCGTTTAGCATCTTTATCTAAAAATTCATCATAGAAGTTTACCTGTACAACTCCGCCTGACTTTGCAATAGCTTTAATCTGTTCATCAGTTATATTCCTGAAGTGAGGATTAATCGAATATGCATTTGAGTGTGAACTGAATATGGGCTGAGTTGATAACTCCGCTACATCCCAGAAACTGTTCTCTCCCAGATGCGCAACGTCAATCATCATTCCAAGTTCATTCATTCGTTGAATAACCTTCTTGCCAAAATCTGAAAGCCCGCCTTTTTTCCCGCGTTCAACTTCATCCTTTGCAGATGAAGCGATGACGTTGGAATTATTCCAGGTCAGTCCAATATATCTTACACCCATATCATATAACTTATTCACATTATCAACATCGTTTCCTATTGCCGTGCCTCCTTCAACTCCTATAAGTCCGCAGATTTTATTTTTACCAAGTGTCGACATAATCTCGTCATACGAATATGCAAACTCAATATCATTTGGATTGTTTTCAGCTATCTGATTTAATCTGTTTATTTGTCCTTTTACAAAGCTGAATGAATTTTTTACTTCCTTCATAGGTATCCAAACTGCAAAAAACTGAACATCCAGTCCACCGCTTCTGAAGCGGGGCAAATCAGACTGTGTGAAAGAGCTGCCTTTAAAATCCGCTCCCTTATCATAAACCTGCCATATAAAATCATTATGTGAGTCAACTACAATTGCATCATAATGCAGCTTTAAATAATCACGTGAAGTATTTTGTATTGTATCTTTTTGCATAACCGGAATTGTTTTAGTTGTAATTGGTGTTTCAGGTGGAGTTTGTATCAGTGACTTATCAGTTGCCTGTGTAAGCAAGGAAGAATTTTGCAGAATAAAATAAAACAGGAGTAAAGCTGCCAATATACCTGCAACAGTAAAATATTTTTTATTCAGAGTAGTCACATTATAGTCTTTATAATGTAAATTAATATTCCAGATCATCTTTTAGTAAATCTGATTTATCAGTATTGATTGCTATCTTTGCAAATTCTACATCTTTTTCAGCCACATAAAATTTTATCGGCTGCTTCATTGCCATTCTGCTAAGTTCGGTGTTAAAAGATTCCATAGTCATTGAGAGATCGGCATCTCCCTTTACAGCGAACTCAATTTCTTCATCGGCAAGCTTTGCCTTAACTAAGTTTGCTTCCATCGAATCGTATGTTGTGTACACTTCTACCATATTATATTTTTATTTGTTCTCTTAATTTATT
>JBHEKU010000251.1:0-42191 GCA_041859205.1 Ignavibacteria bacterium
ATTATTTATTATACTTCCGGTTACTGTTATTCTTTGCTGTCCTGAAATGGGTTTTTTTACAGATTCACATATCTTATCCGAAGTAAACAGATCTAATCTCTCCGGGAAAATTGACGCTGTATGTCCGTCTTCACCTAAGCCTAACATAATAAAATCAAAACAAGGCAAACTATTTTTTTTAATGAGTAAATCTGAAATTTCATTTGAATACCTAATTGCTTCTGCATAAGGCTCATCTTCTCCTCTTATTCTGTGAATATTTTTATCAGGAATATTTATTTTATCAAACAGATACTCCTTTGTCATTTTGAAATTGCTTTCATCAGATGAAGGTGGAACGCAGCGTTCATCTCCCCAGAAAAAATGAACTTTTTCCCAATCAATTTTATCGGAATATTTTTCTGCCAGAATTTTAAAAATAATTTTAGGAGTGCTTCCTCCTGAAAGTGCTATATTGTATTTATCCTTCTTCCTGACTTCATCTGCAAAATATTCTGAAAATGCTTCAGCAAGTAATTCAGGTGTTTTAAATATTTTTATAACTTGAGTCATTCTTACAATTCACAATATGTTCCGTCATCGGAAAGATTTTTACAAGGGTAACGCCAGGTAACGTTTTTATCTTCTATTAATTCATCGGCATTTTCCGGTCCCCATGTACCGGCAGGATATCCGTAAATTTTAATACCCGGATTATTTGCCCAAGCCTTTTGAATTGGAGCCAAAAATTTCCATGCAGCTTCTACAACATCTCCGCGTGAATAAAGTGTAGAATCACCCATCATGCAGTCATAAATCAATCTTTCGTAAGCATCAGGGATATGTACATTTCCTAAATCTTTATAATGAAAATCCAGATTAACCGTTCTCAAATCGAAACCGCCTCCGGGGACTTTCATACTGATTTTCAATAGTATACCTTCATCAGGCTGAATTCTTATTATTAACTGATTGCAGGTACTGCAATCATCAGTTTGCCCGAACAACGAATGCGGTGTGGGTTTAAAATGAATAACTACTTCAGTAACCCTTGTCGGCAGTCGTTTACCTGTTCTTATATAAAATGGAATACCTCCCCAGCGCCAGTTATCGATATAAAACTTCAGAGCAACGTATGTTTCAGTTTTAGAATCCGGATTAACATCTTCTTCTTCACGATATCCTTTTACATGTTCGCCTCTTATATTAGAAGAAGTATACTGTCCTCTTATCGCAAACTTTTCAACATCTTCTTCTTTTATGGGCCGCAGTGATTGAAACACTTTTAAAGTTTCATTTCTTATCGCATCCGAAGCAAAGGAAGACGGAGGCTCCATTGCAACAAAACTTACAACCTGTAACAGATGATTCTGAACCATATCTCTTAAAGCCCCTGCATTGTCATAATAACTGCCTCTGTTTTCCACTCCTATACTTTCAGCTGAGGTAACTTCAACATGATGAACATAACTTCTGTTCCAAAGGGGTTCAAAAATTCCGTTTGAAAATCTTGTTACGAGTAGATTTTGTACTGTTTCTTTACCTAAATAATGGTCAATTCTGTAAATCTGATTTTCTTTGAAGATTTTATGCAGCTCATTGTTTAATTCAATAGCAGAGTCTAAGTCATATCCGAATGGTTTTTCTATAACAAGCCTTCTGAATCCTGTAGTTTGGTCCTGCAAATTATGTTCACCCAGGCACGCTGCTATAGAAGAGTATGCGCTCGGTGGAGTGGCAAGATAAAAAATGATATTTCCATCCAATGAAAATTTTTCATTAATTTCTTCTATACGTTCCTTCAATCTCCCATAATCTTGTGATGTTTTAGTATCAATTGCAGAGTAATGCAGTTTTTTTAAAAATTCAGGAATATCACCATTTGTTGAATCCTTAACAAAGTCTTTTATGCTTTCTGTCATTGTTTCTCTGAAACTGACATCCGAGAAATCGCTTCGTGCTGCACCCAATATTGCAAATTTTTCCGGCAGTACGTTTTGCTTGTAGAGCTCAAAGATCGAAGGGATTAGCTTTCTTTTAGTTAAGTCACCGGAAGCTCCGAATATTACTATCAGGCAATTTTTTGGTTTCTCCATTTACTATTATTCTTCCTTTTTAACGGCGTGACCGCCGAATTGATTTCTTAATGACGCCAGTACTTTCATTGCAAAAGAGTCATCCTGTCTAGACTGAAATCTTGTGTACAATGAAGCCGTTATTACGTGTGCAGGTACATTTAACTCCATAGCAGCTTCCACAGTCCATTTACCTTCACCGCTATCTTCAACATATCCTTTTATTTTCTCCAGTCCGGGATCTTGTTTGAAAGCAAGTACGGCAAGCTCCAGCAGCCATGACCTTACAACACTTCCATATTGCCAGCCGCTTGCTACCGCAGCTACATCGATATTGAAAGGGGACTTTTCAATTATTTCAAAACCTTCTGCAAATGACTGCATCATACCGTATTCGATTCCGTTGTGAACCATTTTTACAAAATGTCCGGCTCCGCTCTCACCGCAATAAGTGTAGCCTCCGGGAGGCGCGAGTGTTTTGAAAACAGGGTAAACATATTCAACAGCTTCTTTATTCCCGCCTGTCATTAAACTGTATCCGTTTTCAAGTCCCCAAACTCCTCCGCTTGTTCCGCAATCAATGAAATTGATTCCAATGTCTGCCAGTTTTTTCCCCCTGGTTTGAGTTAGTTTCCAGTTTGAGTTCCCACCATCAATGATTATATCACCGCTCTTAAGAAGTTTTGAAAGTATCTCAAGATTTGAATCCACAGGAATTCCTGCAGGTACCATCAGCCACACAATTTTTCTTTCAGGAAGTTTATTTACTAAGTCCTCCACTGAATCTGCACCAACTGCTCCCTTGCTTACAGCTTCATCTATTTCAGGTTTTGTTAAGTTATATGCAACAATTTCATGTCCGTCTTTTAAAAGGCGTTCCACCATGTTTCCGCCCATACGCCCCAGACCGATGAATCCTATTTTCATTTATTTAGGTTAAATTTTTAGTTACAAATTACAACAAAATAACTCAGTTAAAGTTTATAACTCAATCCATTTACAAATACTAGTTTTTATTAAATTGATTCCGGTTATTTTATTCATAAAATTTTATAAAATGAATATTAATCACATCATTGCTGAATTAGAAAAAAACAAAAGTGTTTTAAAAGAATTGCTCGAAAATCTGCCGGATGAAATTTACCATTGGAGAGAATCAGAAAATAAATGGAATCTGCTTGAAGTAGTTTGCCATCTTTATGATGAAGAAAGAGATGATTTCCGCGCTCGTGTAAAAAGCGTTCTTGCTAATCCATTAGAAGATTTACTGCCTATAGATCCTACAGGATGGGTTGCTTCAAGAAATTATGCTGACCAAAATTATGATATGAAGTTAAATGATTTTCTCGTTGAGAGAGAATATTCAATAGCGTGGTTAAAACAATTAAAAAGTCCTGAGTGGGGAAACTCACATTCTCATCCTAAATTAGGACCTTTGACGGCTAAAATGTTTTTGGTCAACTGGCTTGCTCATGACTATCTGCACATTCGCCAGATAATAAGGATAAAATATGAGTACCTGAAAAAAACAAGCGGTGAAATTCTGCTTTATGCAGGAGACTGGTGAGGAATTTTATTGATAAGAGTATCCACTGAATTTTTTACTGCTGTTACGGTTTTTTCATTTAATGCGATGAATGCAATGAACGAGAACATCCCGGTTTGAAAAGAAATTGAATAGGAAAACATTGAGAGTAGAACAAAGTACAAGAACACCAGGGAAAGTACTGTATTTATTTTCAAAACAGATTTAAAAATAATGGATAAAACCGCTAAAATAAAAATAAGCCCTATTGAACCTAACTCAATTGCATATTCAATAACAATATTGTGAGGATATTTTAACCCTCTTGTAAATTGAAATAAACTGTTGTCATAATAACTTCCTAATCCTTTACCAATAAAAACATTTTGCAGGAACAGGTCAAATGAATTTTTATAAATATGAAGACGTGTTGAAATAGCTCCGTCCGAAAGATCCTCTTGATGAAATACATTGAATACCTGAGTGAAGCGGGAAAGCAAAATTGAAAAAGAGTTATTAAAATAAGCAGCTGTTACCAATACCAATACCCCTCCACATAAAAATATCAAAATTTTTGAAACTGAAATATTTTTTTCCTTTAATGAATATATTACAATTATAGCTGAAATTATAAAGGAGCAAACAATTGCGCCCCGAAGACCGCTTAATAATAATCCTGAGAAACTAATTAAAAGAAATATCTTATCGAGGTTCAATTTTTTTAAGAAACCAAGATAGATAATGTTTATCAGAGAAACGATAAATACAAATCCCATGTATCTGCCGAATCCAACATGACTCCATAAATTAATTCCAAAAATTTTTGTTTGCTGATATTCATCATAGAATGAATTAAAAGGTCCGGCAAAAATTGAAATCAGTGTTAATGCTGCACCGAAGAACAACACTACTTCAACAATAATTTTAAAAAATTTGCTGCTGAAATTTATTAATATAAATCTTAGCGCTAAGATATTCAGAATTATATTAAAAAGAATACCGTAGAATTTTGAGAGTCCGTAAGAGTAATTAGAGGAATAAATCAAAGAAATGCCATGTATTGCAATGAAGAGTAGTAAAAATATCGAAAATTTCTTGGATATTTTTAGGTCATTAATAAAATTTTTAAAATTCTCACCGGAAGAACAAATCAGAATCCAAAGCAATACGGGGAATACAATTCTTATTCCTGAAATGCTTTGATCGAAAGCGCAGAAAAATAATGAAGCTATGAATGAACCTATTAATAAGTAACTTCTTGCATCAGTTTTTTGGGTGAACCGGTTGATATATTTACCTGTAATTAGTTAAAGAAAGGTCTTTCGTATGCCTGAAATCTACTAGCATTTCTTTTAACTGGTTCAAAATTATATCGTCATTATTGCCGTCTGTGTAAGAAATCAAGGTGTCAGTCATACTTTCAAGATTATCAATAATCATAGTGCTGGCGTTCGAAGCTATTAATATTTTTTTATGTTTTGTCCGTGCATACTCTTCGCCTTCAATAAATAATTCTTCATATAATTTTTCACCGGGCCGCAGACCTGTTGTTACAACTTTTATATCTTCACCTACTTTATAGCCGGATAAATTTATCATATCATGAGCGAGATCAATTATTTTGATTGGTTTGCCCATATCGAGAACAAAGATTTCGCCTCCTGTTCCTATTTCGGCTGCTTGCAATACTAACTGCACAGCTTCAGGAATAGTCATAAAATACCTCACTATATCCGGGTGAGTAATTGTAATGGGGCCGCCTTCAGCAATTTGTTTTTTAAACGTGAGTACAACGCTTCCACGGCTGCCAAGTACATTTCCAAATCGTACTGCTACATAGTTTTTATTGTAATCCTTTGCAGCTTTAAGCACTATCATTTCAGCCATTCTTTTTGTTGCGCCCATTATACTTGTCGGGTTAACAGCTTTATCGGTGGATATCATCACAAAATTATCAATATCATTTTTTGCGCATGCTTCAATAAGATTACGGGTACCTAACACATTATTAGTTACAGCCTCGCATGGATTTGCCTCCATCAAGGGGACATGTTTGTGTGCTGCAGCATGAAAAACTATATCAGGTTTATGATCGGTCAGGACTTGCTCAATTCGTAACTTATTTCTTACATCAGCTATTACCGACTGAAGATTTACATGATTAAAATTCTTTTTCTTTCTTGTATTAAGTTCGTTATGGATTTCAAAGATTGAGTTTTCACCATGTCCCAGCAAAATTAAATCAGAGGGATTACAGTTTAAAATTTGCCTGCAAAGTTCACTTCCTATAGAGCCGCCGGCTCCTGTTACTAGAACTCTTTTACCTTTTATCAAACTTTTTACTTCTTTAATGTCAGTTTGTATTGGTTCTCTTTTTAATAAATCTTCAATTTGAATATCTCTAATACTGTCTATTCTTACTCTGTTGTCCAGAAGTTCAAATGTGTTTGGAAGAGTTCTGGTTTTAACCCCGAGCTTTGTACATATATTAACAATATTTCTTACTTCTTCTCCTTTTAATAAGGTCATAGCAATAATTACTTTCGATATTTTGAAAGTTTTTATTGCATCAGCAAGTGCATCAGCCCCTCCTAATACAGTAAGCCCTCTTATTTTTAATCCAACTTTTTTTGCATCATCATCCATAAATGCAATAGGGTTTAATCCATTGTTAGGATGTCTTTGCATTTCCTCTACAATTTTTACTCCTGCTTTTCCTGCTCCATAAATTAAAACTTTTTCGCCGTTTCCGCGCAGATTTTTTCTTTGCTCAAGTCTTTCAACTAATCTGATGCTGAATCTTGAGGCAGAGAAAAATATATAAGTTATAAATGAATCTATTAATGGAAGAGAATTTGGTACAGGAATATAAAACGGAAAGTTTAGTTTGAGTACTTGCAATAACGAATTCTGGAATGCATTAAAAAGTATAAATGCCAGAATAATCTTTGCAAGCTCATCTATGCTGGCTACATGCCAGAATTTTTTATAAAGTCCCAATGAATAATTCACTGCTAATTTTATTATCAGTGAAATAAAAACGTATTGAATTATGGGAGCTAAATTATAAGTAATGTACGAAGTATTTTCAACTCTAAGTAATAAAGCTAAAAATGGAGATATTACAAAGAAAATTACATCTAAAAACAATAAATGCCTGTTTCTGATTTTCTTTAAATATGGATTTAAAAACATCACGGCTTTATTTCCCCCTGCCTTGTCTTAAGATATAGTATAAAGTAATAAAAATAATTTTAAAATACTCTTTAACCGAATAATTACGAAAATATAATCTATTTAATATTATTTTTTCCGGTAAAATTTTTTTTATGTATAAGTCTTCAGGATTATCAGATGCAGTAAGAAGTTTATCTTCATTAAAAAATTTTATAGATGCGTAGTCAGTCATACCTGGCTTAATCATTAAAATTTCTCTTTGTTCATCGTTATACATATTTACAAATTTTCCCAGCTCGGGTCGCGGACCAACAAGACTCATATCACCCTTTAAGACATTTACTAACTGAGGCAGTTCATCTATTTTGAACTTCCTTAGAAAATAACCAATCCGTGTAACTTTATTTCCGCTTTTGTTTAGTGTTAAAAAAGAATTATTTTCTTCATCCACAAACATGGTTCTGAATTTAAAAACCTTGAAATCCCGATTGTATCTCCCGACTCTGTTTTGTGTAAAGAATACAGGTAATTTAGAGTCTATTATTATTAATAAAGAAACAATTACAAGTATCGGGCTGAAAAGTAAAATCCCTAAGAATGAAATTAGAAGATCAAAAAATCTGATCATTATATGTGTAGCGCATGCCTGCTTTGCGCTATAGTTTCGAGAACGGATTAAATTACGTGTTTTATTTGTTAAATTAAATAAACTAATTTGTTCCTAAAATCTTATTATATGCTTTTATAACACAATCAACTATGTAGCTAATATTATCATTCGTTAGTTGAGGATAAACGGGGAGTGAAATCTCTATAGAGTAGTTCTTATAGCTTATAGGATAGTCTTCAATTTTGTAATTCAGATTTTTAAAAACCGTCAGCATGGGTAAAGGTTGAAAGTGAACATTTACTGAAACACCATTTCTAAAAATTTCTTCTATAATTAAATCTCTTTGCGTTTCTGTAATATCTTTTATTCTTAATAAGTAAACATGATATGATGATTCTTTTTTCTTGCATAAAGACGGGGGTGAAATAGCCCAACTTATTTTTTCAAATGCTTTATCGTAAAGAGCAAAAATCTCTTTTCTTCTGTTATATAGTTCTTTTTTATATATTTGAAACTGTGCCACTGCAATTGATGCTAATATGTCAGGCATGTTTATTTTGAACCCTGGATAAATAATATCGTATTTCCACTCGGCACCCATAGTTTTTGCATAAGCATCCTTAGTTTGCCCGTTAAATGAAATAAGACGCAGAAAGTCGTAAATTTTTTTATTATCGAAAGGAATCGGAAGGTTTATACATATGGCACCTCCTTCGGCAGAACTTATATTTTTAACTGCGTGAAATGAAAATACTGTCAGATCTGCCAGAGAGCCTGTTGGCCTGCCTCTATATCGAGCTCCGATTGAATGAGCGGCATCAGAAAGAATTAAAACCCTGCCTAATTTTTTTTGGTTATCACCAAGAGGTTTGAATTTGTCTTTAACTTCCTTGGAATTTACTACGTCGTATATTTCATTATAATCACATGGAAGGCCCGCCATATCTACAGGCATAATAACTTTAGTTTTTTCTGTTATTGCCTTTGCAAGTTTTGTTGTATCAATGCAGAAATCATCTTTTATATCTACCATTACAGGCTTTGCTCCCAGATGTAACACAGCCAATGCTGTTGCAGCAAAAGTATATGCAGGGATAATAACTTCATCCCCGGGTTTTACACCGTACCAGTGAAGGGCAAGAGTTAAAGCAGATGTAGCAGAGTTAACGCAAAGTACATCATTTACTCCTGAAATAATTGCAACTTCTTCCTGAAGAATTTTTACCTGCGGACCGGTTGTTATCCAGCCGGATTTAATAGTGTCAATTAGGTTATCGATTATATCATCGTTAACAAAAGGGAGATAAAAGGGTATCATTTATTTAATTATTCTCTGTAGCCGCTATAAAAATAATAAAAGAATACTTACAATGATACTTAGAAAGGTTTTTTGTAAAAAAAAAAGTCAAAGAAATTTTATAATACTATTGTGCGGCAAAAAAATCTTTGATGCAGCTTACAACAAATCCAATTTGTTCTGAAGATAATTCAGGGTACATTGGAAGAGAAAGAATTTCATTTTGAAAAACACTAGTGATATTATAATCTTCTTTAGGAAGATTTAAATACTCATACGCCTTAAGATTCGGTAAAGCCACCGGATAATGAATCGAAACGTCAATATTTTGACTCATTAAATAATCCTTGAGCTGATCTCTAAATTTTGTTCTAATAACATACAGATGAAATGTATGCTTGGAATTTTCACGTACTGACGGGGTAATTATATCTCCTGTCCCGTTAAGGAGTTGAGTATATAATTGTGCATTAAAAATCCTTTTATTAATCCAATTATCTAAATGGGGAAGTTTAGCATTAAGAATTGCTGCCTGAAGCCCATCAAGCCTGCTATTAATTCCTTCTATATCATGTTCATGCTTTATTAATGAGTCATGATTTGCAAACATACGTATTTTTTTTGCAAGGGTATTGTCGTTTGTTATAATGCAGCCTGCATCTCCATAAGCCCCAAGATTTTTTCCGGGATAAAAACTAAAAGAAGAAGCAATTCCGGAAGTACCGGCAAGTTTATTTTCTAATGATGAGAAATGTGATTGCGCACAATCTTCAATTAAAAATAAATTGTGCTTTTTACATATTGTTTGAATTTTTTCAATGTTGCATACCTGCCCGTAAAGATGAACAGGTATTATTGCTTTTGTTTTAGAAGTAATTTTTGATTCAATTAAATTTTCATTAATAGTATAATATTTTTTATCAATATCAGTAAAAACGGGCTTAGCTCCTGTTTGAGTAATTGTTTCCGATGTAGATATCCAGGTATTTGCCGCTGTAATTACTTCGTCACCCGGACCTATGCCGAGCATCCTTAATATAATATAGATTGCGTCAGTGCCGTTTGCCACACCTATACAGTGTTTTACCCCGTATGAATCGGCAAAATTACTTTCAAATTCTTTTACATACTTCCCGCCGATAAATGCAGTGTCGTTGATAACTGATTGAATTGCATTATCAATTTCATCTTTGATTGATAAGTACTGTGCATGTAAATCTACAAAAGGTACGCGCATAAAAATTATTTTATTAAATCTTTTTTGTGAAAAAACCTCTTAAGGTTCCCCAGCCATAAGAAAAATGGAATACAAAAAATAAAAAGGGGAGAAGAAGAATATTTTTTAAGGTTCTGTATTTTTTTATTCTGAATGAAAATGAATATCCCACTGATATATGTAAAAGTAAAACTAATAAGAAAATTTGAAGTGGTAAAAGAACATTATAGAATGAAGTTATTATACCTGTTACTAAAAGAACTAACAAAGTCATAACAAAAATAAACGGCACATAATGATGAATCATCAGTATTTCCGGATTTTTTATTATTGTCTTCGCATTCCAGAAACCGTTTCTGTAAGAATAAGCTAAGGTCCCGCTTAAAGTTTCAGATGGATAATATCTGCATTCTGTTTTCCAGGTATTGTAGAGTTTATATCCTTTTGCTAAAATTCTTGAATTAAAATCATTATCCTGATTTCTATATAATGCTGTATCATACAACCCTACTTCTTCAAACACCTCTCTTTTAAACACCGGATAATTTATCATGGATGTATAGCCTTCACTAACGGTTCGGAATGATTCACCTGAAACGCCAAATTTACTGCTCAACACTAACTCACAAAGTTCAGACTCTGGTGTAATTTTTTCGAATGCTGTTAAAACTTTCCCCGATACGCCTATAGAATTTGTTCTTTTCAATTCTTCGATGCAAATCTTTACGTAATCTGAATCATATATTGTATGGGCGCCAAGTAAAGCTATATACTTTCCTTTTGATTCGTTTACACCTTTATTTCTTCCAAATGGATTTTTCCTTTCAGTGTTATCAATTAGTTTTACATTCGTATATTTTCGAGAGTATTCATTAACAATTTTTCTGGTATCATCAGTAGACATACCGTCAACTATCAGGATTTCTGATTGCATCCCGTTAAGCTGCTGTGCTAAAAAACTTTCCAGGGTTTTAGTAATGAGTTTTTCCTCATTATAAGTGGTGCAAACTATTGATACTAGTTCACTCATTTAATACAGCATATCATTATTTAATAGCATATCCATAAATTACATATCGAAATTTTCTTGAAATCAAAATTTCTAAAGTATTATCTAAAGGGAAAAAAAATCTTTTTATAGTGTGATTTGAAAAAAATGCTGAAAGAAATCCTGAACTGTGAACCTCTCGAAAACTAAATGCACTTAGCATATCGATCATTTCATTGAAGGTAACATATCTCCAGTAACTTGCCCACTTGCGAAATTTTTTTCTGAAGTATGTGTGCAGGAAAGAAGCTTTTGCGTTTTCAGCGAATAGTAAAATACCCTTAGGCTTTAATACTCTATGCAATTCACTTATAGCTCTTTGCTGCAATTCAAAATTATTATTCTTACCTATGGAACCTAATACTGATTTAAATATAACTACATCAAAAATATTGTTCTCAAACTGTAAATTTAATGCATTAACTTTCCGGTATTCAATGTTAATATCTGCCGAATATTTCTTGTGCAGCGCTTTTGCTTTTTCGGTAGGACCGTCAATATCGGAGCATATAACTTTAAAATCAAATTCATTTGCCAGATATAAAGAAAGTCCGCCATCCTTGCTTCCTATTTCCAAAGCTAAGCCTTGTGTAATCTTTTTATCTTTTAAAATTTGAGTCCAGCAGTTGAGTGCTTTCCCCCAGATGAAAATATCCCATTGTAAATAATCTTTGAATGTAGGTCTGTTTAAAGTGGGATTTTCTTCTTTAGTCATTAGTTTAAAATGCACTTAAAAGAAAATAAATATAATAAAATTCAAATTAATTGCATTAGAATTTCCCTATAAATGACAAATGCAAAGCCTGTAAAATAAACTTTGCATTGTAATACTGAATGGACGGGAACTTTATTATCCGTTAATTATTTCTCCGCCGTTAGGATGAATGATTTGTCCTGTTATATATGCTGAATCTTCCGAAGCAAGAAAAACATAGGCAGGAGCAACTTCTTCAGGTTGTCCTGCTCTTTCCATAGGTGTGTCTGAGCCAAATTCAGATACTTTCTTGGGTGGAAAACTAGCAGGTATTAATGGTGTCCAAATAGGACCAGGGGCAACTCCATTTACTCTTATTCCTTTTTTTACAAGCGAACCGGAAAGTGATCTGGTAAATGAAACAATCGCTCCTTTAGTTGAAGAATAATCAAGTAACTCAGGACTTCCTCTGTAGGCAGTTACTGAAGTTGTATTAATAATAGAAGCACCTTTCTTAAGGAATTTCATAGCTGACTTTACTACATAAAAATAAGAAAAAATATTAACAGAGAATGTTTTAATTAACTGTTTAGCAGTAATATCTTCAATATTTTTCTGTGGGAATTGCACAGCGGCATTATTTACAATCACATCTAATCTTCCGAATTCCTTATACGATTTTTGTACTGCTCTTTTGCAGAAATTTTCGTTTTGTATATCGCCGGATATTAACAAACATTTTCTCCCTTCATTTTCAACTAACTTTCTTGTTTCTTTAGCATCTCTATGTTCATTTAAATAAACAATAGAAACATCGCAGCCTTCACGTGCAAATGCAATAGCGACTGCACGTCCTATACCGCTATCTCCACCTGTAATAATAGCAGCTTTGCCTTCCAGTTTTCTGCTGCCAATATGTTTAGGTGCATATGATTCAGGCTGCGGTTTCATTTTATGCTGTAAGCCGGGCTGAACCAACTGAATTTTTGCCGGTCTTACTTTTTTCTTTTTAGGTTTTTCCATAATTATTCTTGTGTAAATAAAAACATCCCGCCCCTCAAGAGCAGGATGTCTGTGTTAATTCTTAACCATTCGTTAGTCTTAGAATTTGAATTCCAATCCTGTCGATGCTGTGATAAAGCTTTTTGTTGCTGTTGATGTGAATACTGTGTTGTATTTAGTTCTTAACATCAAGTTCATATTAGGTGATAAGTATAATGAAGCACCTATGCCTGCATTTACACCTAATTTAGTTTCATTAATTTCAGGAATAACTACCGCTGTTGGATCTTCAGGTTGATAACTTGCTTGGCTGAAAATATAAGGTCCGATTCCTGCATCTGCAAATAATTGTGATTTAACATTTATGCTTGAAAAATAATATCTTGGACCTACTGTAATTTCAATATATTTTCCTACTGCACCGCCGCTTGTATTTGAATTCATGAACATATAGTTACCTCTTAAATAAAATCCTACTTCTTTATTAACTTTGGCACCTGTTTCTAAACCAAAAATTCCGTTAGCTTTAAAACTATTGCTCAGCTCCATAATAGGAAATACAATACCTCCCGATGGTGTAATAGACCATTGCGGATAAGATTCTTTTGTCACTACATAAGTTTTGCTGGGTGTTGTTACTACTGTTGTTGTTGTTTGCGCAAATGAATTACTAACGAATGCAAATAATATCACTGCTAATACTGTAGAAAATAATTTCTGGGATTTCATGATTTCTCCTTTTAATTTAATTTTTAATTTATTTCTTTTCTCTTGTTAGCTTGTGTTTCAAATTTCTTGTTCTGTACTAAAACAATTGCTGTGCCATTTTAAAACATCGAAAAATCGCAAAATATTTAATACAATTTATTAAGCCATCAAAGTTATGTCATAAGTAGTTTCTTCCCGATATTTCAAAAAAATGTAATTCCAATTTAAAATTACAATAAAATCAGAATTTTCGAAATTTGTCGTATTGGGGACAGGCTTGTCGTACCTTGTCATCAATGACTGAATTTTTTTTACAATGTATTTTCTAACGTAGAATTAATGCGTTTCTATAGTGAATTAACCATTTTAAGAGTTCTTATATAATATGTGATGGCATGGATATTGTTTAATTATAGGTAGTAAATTAAATATATTTATATGCCTGCTTCAAAGAAATTATCCACAAAATCTGAACCTAAAAAATCTGCAACCGGAAGTAAAGCCCGGCATGTGGGAGCGGAAAAAAGAAAAGCAGAACTTCCTGCTAAAAGAAAAAGACAATATAAACATATTTTAGAAAGTGAGAAAAAAGAAGGGCGCTCTACTAAGTCAGCTAAAAGAATTGCTATGGCAACTGTAAATAAAACAAGATCAAAAAAAAAGGAAGTTTAATACTTCAAATCGATTTAATCAAAAGTAAAAATATCTTAAAATGGAAAATGAAATGAAAACAGTTGTAGAAGTCATAAACAGACTTCGTGAGAAACATTATATTCATGATTTTGAAGTATCGCATCATAAATTGATTTGTAAAGAGACAGGAGAGTGTTTTGATGCCCATGAAGTTTTAATTGATAAGACATTCAGATTCGAAGGAGATTCTAATCCTGATGATATGTCAGTTCTATTTGCAGTCACTAGTAAGTCCGGTACCAAAGGTATTCTGCTGGATGCATACGGTACTTATTCCAATGCAGATGTTTCAGAATTTATTAAAAAAATTCCTAATCAGGATGAAACTGTTGCAGAAGTAATTTAAAATGAACAATAGATTTATTTTTCAAAAACTAATTTGATTTATTATTATGGATAAGACAACATATTCCTACCACGAACCCGGTTTATTTAAACGTTTTAAAGGCAATCCGATTTTAACACCTGCAATGTGGCCTTACAGAATAAATGCTGTATTTAATGCAGCTGCAACAATTTATCAAGATAAGGTATTATTACTTAGCCGCATAGAAGATATGAGGGGATTTTCACATTTGTGCAGAGCTACGAGTAAAGACGGCTATACGGATTGGGTTATTGATAAGTCACCAACTATGCTTCCTAAACCGGATGATTTCCCGGAAGAAAAATACGGAATAGAAGATCCAAGAATAGTAAAACTCGAAGATGAGAACAGGTATGCTGTAGTATATACGGCATATTCCGAAAGTGGTCCGTTAGTTTCTTTAGCAACCACTGAAGATTTTGAGACTTACAGAAGATTCGGTGCTGTTATGCCTCCGGATGATAAAGATGCATCATTGTTTCCCAGAAAATTTAATGGAAGATATGTATTACTTCATAGACCGTCACCAAGTAGTTTTTTATTAGGCGCACATATCTGGATTTCATATTCCCCTGATTTAAAACACTGGGGCGACAGCGCAATTCTATTACCTGCAAGAAAAGGCAGCTGGTGGGACGCATATAAAGTAGGACTTGGACCTCAACCAATTGAAACAAAAGAGGGATGGTTGATAATTTATCATGGAGTGAAGACTACTGCAGCGGGTTCGATTTATAGATTGGGGCTTGCTCTGCTTGACTTAGATGACCCATCAAAATTAATTACAAGATGCGATGAGTGGATTTTTGGTCCAAGTGAAATGTACGAAAGAATCGGTGATGTACCCGATGTTACATTCCCTTGCGGAGTAGTATTAAAAGGAGACGACTTGATTATGTACTATGGGGCTGCAGATACAACTATGGCAATAGCAACTGCTTCATTGCAGGAAATATTAACTTATATGAAAAAATGTTAAAGACAAATGGTTATCAACATAAAAATCTTGGGATATCATTTATTTCTTCATTTCTTCCCAGGCAATGCGGTATAGCTACATTCACAAATGATTTGGCGACTTCTGTAAGTAAAATTTCCCGCCACGAAAATATATCAACCATTATTGCAGCGTTAAACGATATTCCCGAAGGGTATAAATACCCTTCGGATGTTAAATTTGAAATCAAAGATAAAAGTGTAAACGATTTTAAAGAAGCAGCTTATTATTTAAATTTATCTGATTCCGATGTAATCAATATTCAGCATGAATTTGGTTTGTATGGCGGGGAGGCCGGCGCAAACATTTTATATCTTATAGAAAATTTAAATAAGCCGTTAGTTACAACTCTTCATACAGTTCTGGAAAAACCTTCATCAGATGAATTAAAAGTGATAAAGCAAATTGCTTTTCATTCGTCTTATGTTGTAGTACAGTCAGAAAGAGCTGTAATGATGCTGCAGAAAATTTATGATATAGCACCTGAAAAAATTGTGTTTATTCCTCATGGAGCTCCTGATGTTCAGTTTCTTGATACATCATATTATAAAGATAAATTCAGATTAACAGATAAAAAAGTTATACTTACATTTGGACTGCTTGGTCCGGGAAAAGGTATGGAAGATGTTATTAATGCGCTTGCTGAAGTTGTAAAGGAATATCCGGACGTTGTTTATATTATACTGGGAGCGACACATCCGAATGTTAAAAGACAATTTGGGGAGACTTATAGAATTTCGCTGGAAAATCTTGTGAAACAGAAAGAGCTAGAAAACAATGTCATGTTCATTAACAGATTTGTTGATACAAAAGAATTGCATGAATTTTTATTAATGAGTGATATATACGTAAGTCCTTATCACAATAAAGAACAGATTGTATCAGGTACATTGACTTATGCAATGGCATGCGGTAAAGCAGTCGTATCAACACCGTATTGGTATGCAGAAGAATCTTTAAAAAATGAGAGAGGAGTGTTATTTCCCTTTAAGGACTCAACATTTCTTTCGAAGACGCTTATAGAACTTTTAACTAATGAAAACCAAAGAAACCGATTAAGAAAAAATGCATACGATGCAACCAGAAGATTAACATGGAATAACGTAGCGAAAAGTTATGTACAGGTATTTACTCAGGCAATCGTAGAGTATAAAACTAATTCTTATTCGGGAAATGCTTCTAAGTACAAAGCAATACCTGCGCTTCCTGAGATAAATTTTACTCACATGAAGGATTTAACGGATACGACTGGTATCTTACAGCACGCAACTTACTCAGTAGGGAACCCTGCCGAAGGTTATTGCACAGATGATAATGTACGGGCTTTACTAATCACAGTAATGCATAAACTGATTTTCAATGACGATAAAATTGATGAGTATATAAATATTTATCTTCGTTTTGTATACTATTCTTTTAATAAAGAAAAAGGATTGTTTAGAAATTTCATGTCGTACGATAGAAGATGGCTGGAAGAATTTGGCTCAGAAGATTCTAACGGCAGAGTAATGTTTTCATTAGGATATATAATTAAAAACATGAATTCAAATTCTGCTGTTGCTTTATCAAAAAATCTTTTTGATGAAAGTATACAGAATATGAAAGATTTTAAATCACCGCGTACCATGGCTTACATAATACTCGGATGTGTTTTCTATCTCAATAAATTTTCAGGGGCATTGGATATTAAAAAAATATTCAGCAGGATGAGTGAGCAATTATATGATTGTTATATTGAACATAAAGATGAAAACTGGTTTTGGTATGAAGATATTTTAAGCTATTCAAATGGGCGCCTTCCTCATGCTTTGTTAATGGCAGGTCAGTATAAAAACAATAAAAAATATATTGCTGCAGGTTTAGAATCCCTGGAATGGCTTTATGAGCAATTGATGGAAGATAACAATAAATTTATTTCACTCATTGGAAATGACGGCTGGCTTCTAAAAGGAGAAGAGAAGGCAAAATTTGATCAGCAGCCTGTAGAAATTCCACCGTTAATTGACGCTTGTTATCAGGCATACATTATTACAAAAGACTACAAATGGATAAACAGAATTAATATTACTTTCAGCTGGTTCCTTGGTAATAATGAAAGACAGGAGCCTATATGCGACTTTGCAACGGGAGGATGTTATGACGGACTTACAGCAAATATGTTCAATCAAAATCAGGGAGCCGAATCCACTTTAAGCTGGCTGCTTGCATTATTACGCATGACGAAAATTAATCAGGAATTAAAAATGGTTTAATGAAAAATAAGAACATAACATTTAAAAATATTTGGGGGCTTTTACAAGAAACGTTTAATCAGTTTCTTGATGATAAAGCTTTTAAAATGTCAGCCGCACTATCTTATTATGCGGCTTTTTCTATTGGCCCGATGCTGATAATCATCATTGCAATCGCCGGGTTCATATTCGGTGAAGATGCAGTGAAAGGTCAGATATTTAAAGAGATGAACAGCCTGATGGGAAAGGACGGCGCAGTCCTTTTAGAGACAATCATCAAAGGTGCCTCCAATACATCTACCGGAATTATAGCAACCTGCCTGAGCATTCTTTTTTTAGTCATTGGTTCTATTGGTGTTTTCCTTGAGCTTCAGGAATCTCTCAATATAATTTGGGGCGTAGAGCAAAGACCCGGCAGGGGAATCAAAGGTTTTTTTAAGAACAGATTAAACTCTTTCTCTCTGGTAATTGCTACTTCGTTTGTAATGATGGTATCCCTTGTTATTAATTCAGTGATGACAGTTTTGAATAATTATCTTGGAGAGACGTTCAGTATTTTATTCCCGCTGGCTGATCTTTTAAATAATGTTTCGTCTTTTATCTTTGTAACAATTCTCTTCGGATTAATTTATAAATACCTACCGGATGTTGTATTGCCATGGCGCTATGTTCGTGTTGGTGCAGTTATAACTGCATTATTGTTTACTCTTGGTAAATATCTCATTGGACTATATATTGGCAACAGTTCTTACAGTTCAACTTATGGTGCAGCTGCATCAATGATTGTGCTGTTTGTCTGGATATATTACAGCGGGCTTATACTGTTTTTCGGGGCAGAATTTACTCAGGTATACAGAAGCAAATTTGGTGAAACAGAAGTACTGCCGGACGGAGATGCAATTAAAATTCCCAAAGTATCAGAACTGATTAAAAATTCTGTTGAGAAAAATTCAGATAACTAAATTTATTAATATAAAAAGCCGGTATTACTAGCCCGGCTTTTTTATGTATAAATATAAATTTAAAGTTACTTTTTAAAGCTTTTAATAATGAGAGCCACTAATGCTAAAATCGCAATTACAATAATTACTCCTACCCAAATTCCTATTTTGAATACATCTTCTATAAATTGACATCCGGAAATCGTACTAAATGCCAGAAATATAAAAACTAAGATACCGGGGATTGTTAGTTTTGTACTCATTCTATTTTTTTACAACTATATTTAATTAAAATTATTTCTTGAGAACTTTTAATGCAGTTGACACTCCGGATAAAACCGGAAAAAGAAATTTGCCTACTTGAGCAGTTCCGTCTTTGATCTTACCTAGCATTTGCCCTATTTCTTTTGACTTATCTATAATATTAGTTATAGCAGGTCTTGCATTGGCATAATCAACTTTAATATTTTCGGAAATTACCGATATATCCTTTACTACCTCGGAAGTTTCTTTGATAACAACAGAAGCTTCCGATATAAGGGGAGTTAACCCATCGGAAACTTCTACAATTTCTTTTTCGATATGCTGAACAGAAGCAGTTATTTTTTTCAATGATGATATTAAAAAAAATGCCAATATTATCATCGAAGCAAAGAACAAAATCTGCAGTACTGTTAATGTTTCTTCCACGGGAAATTAGTGTTTAGATTTTGCTTTTGTTTTTAAAGTATGGTCCGTATCGTCCAGTAATTTATTAAGTTTGCTTTTACCTTCAGTAACCAGGTTACCTGCATTATCAATAATTTTACTTTCCGTTGAATCCAGAAGTTTAGAAATTTTGTCGGTACCGTCTGCAATTAAATCTTCCGCTTTTTCTTTGGCAGTGTTTAAAAAATCACCGGCACTGCTAATATATTCTGTCGATGAATTCATCAAATCGTTTGTAGCTTTGGAGATATCTTTTCTTAATGATTTACCTTTTTTAGGTGCAAACAGCAAAGCAAGGCTTCCAATAATTAAGCCTCCTGTTAAAAATCCGTAAGTGAAGTTAACTGCATTTGCATTGGATGTTTTATACATATTATTTTTCTCCTTAAGTTTTATTTGTTAAATTGATTTCAGTTCTTTTTGTGTTGTCGTTAGTAAGGGAAGCAACAGCCTCCAGAATATCATCCAGTAAAAAAGGCTTATTGATAAATATATCTACTCCTGCTTCCTGTGCCAGATCTTTTATCTTTTTATCGCTGTAAGCGGTGATAAGTATGGACTTTACATCAGGGTTTACAGTTTTCATTTTAGCCAGAATATCGAGTCCGGTAAGACCGCTTAAATTTCCAAGATTGTAATCTAAAATAACCAGGTTATAAAGTTTCTTGTTGTCATGGATTTTTTCAATAGCTTCATTCGCAGTGCCTGCACTTACGATATCATATCCTTCTTCCTCTAAAAAACCTGAAAGTGTGAGGTTCATGTATTTATCGTCTTCAACCAGTAAAACATATACTTTATTCATTGTACACACAATTAAGTTAAGTTCCACCTTATATTTATCCAAATTTTATGCCGTGATACAGTGGATAAATAATTTAAATAATTAAAAAAGACTGAATTATATCTCAAAAACGGCACTTTTGCCAGATACAATAATTAGTAAAATCATTATTTTGGCAAATCAAGACACTATTGTCATTCTATTAAATACATATAAACTGCAATCATTCGTTTAAAAAATTATCATTCAAATCTTCTCAGTTTACCAAATGTTACCTGCCGTTATTCGTCAGTCTTGTCATATTTTAAAAGCAAGTGTCATCAAACTGAAAACAAATATTGTGTTCTGATTGTTTTTTACAATATGCTTTGGCATAAGTTTGGCTTTATAACATTTCAAAGTTAAAATTTATTTAACTAATAAAAAGAAAAGGAGAAATAAAATGGCTCATCCAAAAACACCTAATACATCTGACTACTCAGATTTAGAAAGAAGAGACCGTAATGATAACACTTCTACTGCGAACTCTTATCCTGAACAGCCGGAAAGAACGACAGGGGTAGAATATCCTGACCGCTCGCAAGGCAATGAGTTTGAAGTTGAAAAAAGAAACGAAGTATATCCTCAGCAAACACCAAATACAGAAGTAACTGAAGACGATGAAAAAGAATCAACTAACGAGCTTGATAAAAATGATGAAGACTGGGACATGACTAAAACAAAACCTGAGTAAGTTTTAAAATCCGGAAAGATACATTTGAAACTATGATTATACATTGAACGGGAACAGTCATCTTCGAGAAAAGAAAATAATAATCTCGGATATGTAAAAAGAAAACGACTAACATGTTAACTGAAGACCGATGAAAACACAACATAAATTCGAGAAGATGCAAAGGTAAAGAAAATACAATCACCGGATATAAACCCTGTGCTGCAATATTTCAAGTAAACCTTTCGATTACTTGGCGAGAAGAATATTCAGTGCAGGGTTTTTTTATTAATAAATACTAAATTCTAAATTATAAATTATACAATTTCAGTTTCCTGTAAAATGTTCTTTCATTCATATTCAATAGCTTTGCAGCTTTAGATTTATTGCCGCCGGTTTCTTTCAACGCATTGATAATAAATTCTTTCTCGATATTTTTCTTTGAATCTTCAAGATTATTAGTAATCATTCCTTCGGAATCGCTATCAAGATGATAATTTATTTCCTTTGGTATCTGAATGTTTGTAATCACTTCATTTCCTGCCATCAATATTGCTCTGCGCATTACGTTTCTTAATTCTCTTACGTTACCCGGCCAGTCATAGTCCATCAGCTCTTTCATTACGTCTTCCGATACTCCCTGCACATTCTTATTAAACTCTTTATTACATCTATTGATAAAGAATGTTGCAAAGAGGGGAATATCACTTATTCTCGAACGAAGCGGCGGCATATCAATGTTGTACTCATTTAATCTATAGTATAAATCGTGTCTGAATCTTTTCTTATTAACAAACTCAGCCAGTCTTATGTTAGATGCCACAATAATTCTTATATTGATTGGAATATTTGTCTTTCCTCCCAGTCGTGTCAGCTTGCGTTCCTGAATAACTCTCAGCAGCTTTACCTGGTTCGGGTCAGAGAGGTTTGTAATCTCATCAAGGAAAATTGTACCGTTGTTTGCAAGCTCAAATTTCCCCTGCTTCATGTTATCTGCGCCTGTGAACGCTCCTTTTTCGTGACCGAAGAGTTCGCTTTCTATGAGTGTTTCCGGAATAGCGCCGCAGTCAACTGCTATGAACGGACCGTCTTTACGTTCGCTTTTCTGATGGATAAGATTTGCAATAACTTCTTTTCCTGTACCGCTCTCACCGTGTATAACAACAGTTAAATCAGTTGGTGCAACTATGTTTACCTGATTAAATACAGAATTCATTTCAGGACTTTTACCTATGATATCATCGTTACCTTCATCAAGTTTTTTTCTGAGAATATTGATTTCTTTATTGAGGTATCTGTTCTCAATTGCTTTGTTAATTAATATAAGTATCTCATCATTATTAAAAGGCTTTGTAACATAATGATATGCGCCTTTTTTCATCAGGTCTACTGCATCCTGAATATCTCCGAATGCGGTAAGAAAAATAACAGGAACATCAGGGTCTGATTTTTTTATTTCATAAAAAATTTCCCTTCCCGATAGTCCGGGCAGCTTCATATCAAGTATTACGAGATCATAAAACGTTTCCTTCACTTCCTTTATAGCGGCAAATCCGTCTGAAGCCTGAGTGCATTGGTAATCTGCATCTTCAAGGAGAGTAGTCAGTGTATACCTGATGAATTTGTTGTCATCTACAATTAATATTTTAGCCATAAGTTATGTTGTTGTTGTTAAGGGTAATATTATTTTTATTATTGTACCTTTGTTAACTTCACTGGTGATTTTTATATCGCCCCGGTGAGATTTTATAATACTGTATGCAAGTCCCATCCCCAGCCCCGTACCTTCATCTTTAGTAGTAAAGAACGGTTCAAATATTTTATCAAGATTTTCTGCCGGAATACCTGTGCCTGTATCTGAAACTATTACATTCACATTATCTCCGTCCTTTTTAGATTTTATTTCTACGCTGCCGCCTTCGCTTACTGCATCAATTGAATTTGTTATAAAATTTAAAAAGGCAGAATAAAGTTTTTCTTCATTTAATTCAAATTCCGGGATGGAATCATCAAGCAAAATTGTGCATGTCATTTTTTTATCTTCACATCTAGATTTCACGCTTTCATATAACTCATTCAGAATTTTATTAACACTTCCTGTTTTAAAATTAATATCATCCGGAGATGCAAACTGAAGGAGATCTTTAATTATTTTATTAGCAAGGTTTATATTTATCAAAATGTAATCCAGTCTTTCTTTAGCTTTATCGTCAAGCGTTTTTGATTTTGCCATAAACTGTGCAAGCGAGCTGATATTTGCCAGAGGATTTCTTATTTCATGCGCAATACCTGATGCAAATCTTCCGAGCGCTGTCAGCTTTTCCTGATGCACCATTTCTTTCTGCATTTCCCGCAGTTCGTAGTAAAGTTTTTTTAGCTCTTCCTCTTTCTGAATTCTTGTTTCTACTTCTTCCCTGAGATTTACAAGCACGTTGTTTAGCTCTGAAGTTCTTTCTTCTACTTTTATTTCAAGATTTTCTTTCGCCTCTTTTAAACTTTTCTCAGCAATTTTCTTTTCAATAAAGTTTCCTATCTGAGAGCTGATAGAATTCAACAGGTCTCTTAAAGCAGGTTCTTCTTCAATTTTATATTTGCTCAGACATTCAATCAAACCGAAAAATTCTCCGTTAACATAAATTGGTAAAACAAATGATGTTTTAATTTTCTTATCCTCAAAGCTTTTCCATAGATAAGATGTCTTTTTTTCTTCCGGATTTACCAATGAAAATGGTTTGATATCCAACTCTGCATTATCACTATACCTGTTAATGATTTTTTTAACAGCCAGATTCTTTTTCTCATCTAATGCCCAGTAATTTCCTATTTCAAAATTTATGACTCTGCACATATTATCCAGTATCCCTTCAAAAATTTCTTCAGGGGTTTCAGATTCTGCCTTTGCAAGAACCTGGGAAACTGAATTTTGAAGATGGATTAAACCTTCATCTTTTTTCTTTTGAGTTATATCCAGGCAAAGTCCGCTCATTACAATAGGAATTTCAAGCTCATTAACATAAAATCTTCCTGTGAGATTCAGCCATTTTATTGTTCCGTCTTCTTTTACAATTCTGAAATCTACATCCAGATTTGTTTTATTCTTGTATGAATTTTTGTAGGCATCATTTACTGCTTCTCTGTCATCAATAAAAACAAGATTTGACCATCCGTTTATAGCCGGGTTGAAATCTTCCTTAGTTTTTCCAAACATCTCATATAAATCATCTGACCAGTAAATTTTGTTCTTCACTAAATCCCATTCCCATTCGGCTGCTTTGCTTGCTTTTAAAGCAAGGTGAAGACGTTTATTGACTTCTTCAAATTCTTTCTGGAAAATTTTTTCTTTTGTAATATCTAATGCAAAAGCGATAGCTTTTTTATCTTCTTCAGGAAGAGCCGCACCCCCCACGATTACATTTATTTTATTACCGTTTTTACGAACAAATTCCCGTTCGACAGGTTCAAGAAAACCATTCTTTTGCATTGAAGCTTTGCGTTTATCAATTGATACGGTATCTTTCTCGGAGAGTACCGTCTCCCATTTTAGAGGCAAATCTTCCTTACTATATCCAATCATTTTTAGAAATGTATCATTAGCTTCGGGAATGTTTCCGTTCTCAAGGTCGGATATAAATGTCCCTATAAGGTCTGTCTCAAATAATCTTTTTAATCTGCCCTGAGTTTTAATGAGGCTTTTTTCAGTTTCTTTTCTGATAGTAATTTCATTCCTGAGTGAATCGTTGGTTTTTTCTAATTCAAAAGTTCTTTTCTTCACCATATCATCCAGGTCTTCATTTATTAAAAGTAAATCATCTTCTGCTTTATTTCTCAGCTTCACCTGTTTATTAGAAATAACCAGAGAGATTAATAAAATACATGCGCCTAATAAAGATGTAACAACTATAAATGTTTTTGTTTGATTTGCCTGACTGAAACTATCTTCTGTTCTTTTTGCAAGCAGGCTGTCTTCAATGGCTATCATAGTTCTATGCTGAATACCTATTTTCTGATAAGAGGGCATGAGTACCGATTCAATAAAATTTTTTATTTTTGCCTTATCATTGCCATATAATTTAGTGAACTGTTCCAGGGAATTTTTTCTCTCGTAAATTGTTAACTTCAGCTTTTCAAGATTATCCAGTTGAATTGGATTATCAATCACCATTTTTCTCAGCTTCTTTAATTCATATTCAACGGTATCAATATTAATTGTGATGTTCTTTTCTCCGCTTAAAATCCTGTCAAGATAATCTATTTCATAACCTCTTCTCATTGTCTGAACTTCTTTAATCTGTCTTATTACATTTACAGTATGAACTACCATAGATTCTGCTTGTTTAAACTCGTCCATCTGTGTGTATGTGATGTAGCCTATTAAAACTAAAAGTACTAAAGAGAATATGTAACCCGTCATCAGAGCCTTTTCAAAAGAATATCTGGCGTCAAACTCGCTTCTGAATTTTTTGATCATAAAATGTAATGTAATAGGATTTTTTGTGCTTGCTAAGTTACATATAGGGCTTCTTTATAAAAACACAAATAACCTGCATCTTAACCCCAGATAAGAATACAGGCATTTGCGCTCACTGTATAGTCTACGAATAGTTTCTACAGCTAATATTTATCCGAAAGAGATGCTTATTTGTGATATTCAATCTATCAATTGTTGTCATACCTCTTTCTACATCTGACATATTTCAATATGCATGCCGTAGACGTCTGCTAAAAATGGGTCAAAATCGCACTTTTTATTGCGATACTCTGACAGCAATGTCATTGTTGTCAGACTTTGTCGTGTGTATTATATCTGAATAAAGTCGTTAATATGTCGCATTTATTTGTTGCTTAAATTTGTTTCATATATTGAAGTGTAACATTATTGTAACATTTTAAGTCCGGATTTTTAATTTATTTTAATGTCGGAAAAATGTCGAATTTTCTTTCATAAAAATTGCTCAGTCTTTACTTGAACATTGTAACATTATTGTAACATTTTAAGCCCTACTTTTTATTTTATTGTAATGCAGGAAAATTATCGGATTTTCTTTATCTAATCTATATAAACTGTTTTCGTCAGAAATATATCTTTGACGGATTTTTGACGGATTTTGCTTCCATCTCATTGTTTTTACAGTAACGAAATTTCTGTATTTTCCGTCATTTTATAAATCTCTGTCGGATTTTTACTTTAAGAATTTCAAAGCGGAATTTTTTTCTCGCCTGCGACGGATTTTTGACGGATTTTGCTTCCATACTAATGTTTTAACAATACCTGATTTTCACAAATTTTCGTCATTTTGTAAATCTATGTCGGATTTTTGACTTCAAGATAGTTCTTCTTAAATCGGCTGATGAAAAAATACCAACAAAGACGACACGATACCTATTGTCCGGCAGAACAGAATGGGTAGAAAATACTATTCTGAATTTAACAATTAATTCGTGTCAAAAAAATGTAATGCTCCCTATTCCTACATATAGGGAAATATTTTTTAATCCAAAAATTTTATACAAATAAAAAAGCCACAGATAAGATCTGTGGCTTTTAGCAGGCATATGTGGGAATTTAGATGTGAAAATTAGATGTGTCAGTTAATTGGGTTTCGTCCCTGAATAAGACGAATTAAAATTGTTATTATTGCTAAAACCAACAAAATGTGAATAAAACCTCCTATTGTATAAGAACTTACCAATCCAATGGCCCATAAAACAAGAAGTATTATTGCGATAGTCCAGAGCATTCTGCCCTCCTTAGTATTGTTTGATTTTGAAATCTATTTTAAAAGTTTTTTTCATCTTCTGTAATCTTATAATTCAAACGATATGCCAAAATGGGTAAGATAAAAAATGTTCAAGTTGCGTTGTTTTTAACTATTTCTAATTTTTGTTTTTGACAGGGCTGTCAATCTGTGACGTAGGACTATGACAAAATTAATATTCGACCTTCGTTGTTATTAGCGATAATAACTTATCGGAGTGTAAATTCTTCTTCAGTTAAGCTGCTTTCGAAGATTGCAGGACAAATTATTCAAAAGTCTATGACGAATATGTCTTAATTTTAGTTCAATATTTAATGCAAAAATTGTAAAAGCTTATTTTTAACTGCTTTAATGAAAGGAATGACTTTTGCTTTAATATTATTCAGTTTTCAATTTAAAAATTTTAAGGAGGCATAAAATGCTTTGGACTATTGCTGTACTACTTATTATTCTCTGGCTTCTCGGCTTTGTAAGCTCATACACGCTGGGAGGATTTATACACATACTTCTGATTGTAGCAGTTATCGTTATTGTTATCAGATTAATTCAGGGTAGAAATCCGGTCGATTAGA
Organism: Ignavibacteria bacterium; assembly: GCA_041859205.1. GTDB lineage: Bacteria > Bacteroidota > Ignavibacteria > Tepidaquicellales > Tepidaquicellaceae > JAFDZO01. The sequence continues at coordinate 27,093 of JBHEKU010000251.1, forward strand.
TTTTTGATTTGTTAGTTTATAGAAAAGAAAAAGCCCGGTCCCGCAAATGTGGGATCGGGCTTTTTGTATTACGGAGAGTGCAAAATTATTTTACAAGCATCAACTTTTTTACAAAAGTTGAGTTTGATGTCTGTAGTTTATAGAAGTAAATTCCGCTTGGAAAATTAGCGGCATTCCATTTATATGAATAACTTCCCGCAGCAAGTTTCCCTGAAAAAATATTTTCAACTTCTTTGCCGAGAGAATTATAAATTATTAGTTTCACTTCGCCTTGCGAAGCTATGTCAAATTTTATATTTGTTTCAGGATTAAAAGGGTTGGGATAATTCTGATGAAGATTAAACTTTTCCGGTATCTCACTCGAAATGCTCTGCACTGCAACAGGTCTTTGTGTCAGCACTGTATTCATAAAACTGTTAGCAACGTTACCTGTATTTATATCTATGTTCATCATTAAAGAAATGCAGACTGTATCCTGCGGATAACACATCGCAACAGTCGAGTGCCCGAAGCTGTTTCCAGCATGCCCCCAGCAGATTTTTCCTCCCACGTTATACCGCATTGTTCCCAGCCCGTATCCGTTTGCCCCTGAAATACTTGCGCTGGTAAAAGTCGTCAAAGCAGTTAAAGAACTTTGGCTTAATACAACACCGGGTTTATAAAGATTACGAAGCCATATTAATAAATTTTCCGGCCTTGAAACTACTCCGCCTGCTCCGATTGTTGAGCTGACAAAAGAGTTTTGAGAAATAAATGATGCATCATCAAGAATTCCGTCCCCATTTATGTCAACCCAGTTATGAACCCATGGTACAGTAAGTGTATCTTCAAGTTCAATGAATGAACCCGTCATATTAAGCGGAGTAAAAAATCGCGAATGAATTTCTCTTCCGTACGAATTACCCGTTATCTTTTTTATTATCATTGCGAGCAGCAGGTAATTTGTATTAGAGTATCTCCATCCCGCACCTTGCGCAAAGTATGGCGCAAGAACGTATTGAAGAGATTCTTCCGGCTCCCAGATTCTATTAAAGTTTGCATTAATGGCGCTGCTGTACGCAGGGTTATCGGTAAAATTATAAATTCCGCTGGTGTGATTTAACAAACGCCTTATCGTAATTGTACTATCAATATTATTGTAGCGGGGCAGCCATTTGTAAATCGGGTCATTAAGGCTCATGCTATCCTGGTCTACAAGTTGTAGAATAGTCGCAGCAACAAAATTTTTTGTGATGCTTCCTATGGAGTAAACCATATCCGGAGTTACATTTATTCCGGGCTCAGTTATGCCTGCAGTTCCTCTCCACGTACCCTGGCCGGGGACATAAACAGCGGCTGACATTCCAACTACATTATTATTTGCTTTTAAAGTGTTGAGAGCAGTCTGAAGTTTCCGGGCATAAGCTGTATCGAAGGTTTGAGAGCTGCCTTCCTGAAAAACAAAAATAAGAGAGAGAAGGGTAACAATGAAAAAGATTCTGTGTAATTTTTTATACATATAGCCGCAAAATTTTATTTACATACAATGTGTATGTAAAATGAAAATAAAAAAGTATTTTAGCAAGGGGAAGATGAAGGTACTGAATAAAATTTTTTTGTTTGTAATAAATTATTCCTGGCAGGTAGTATGAGGATTTTCGAAATTATCCGACTGGTCTTCCGTAGTTTCATCAAGACATTTAAAATCTTTTTCAACTAGTATACATAATCCGTACATAGTCGTTGCATTAAAACCTACAGTATCATTTGAATTCCAGTCTTGAATTAAGGAAGAGGGAAGGAAGATAGTTATTCTGCCGGAGAAAAATTCAGCAGATAACTCATGTGCAACGTTACTTTGCTTTAGCTCGTATTTAAAAATATTCTCGCCGAATATTGTGCTTTCTTCAAAAGTACCTCCGCTAAAGATTTCCTCTACTTCGGCTTTTGTTAAGCTAACTCTGATAGAATTTCCTTTTATTCTGAGTTTCATAGAAAAATTTATTTATTCTCTACTATTATATCTACAAACCAGTGATTAGAATCATAAAATTCTGTCACTTCATTAAATCCGGACTTTTGTGTAAGAGATTTTATTTCATCTAAAGAATATTTCTGGGAAATTTCCATCTGAATTTGTTCATTTTTCATAAACTCTATCGACTCTGATTCTCCAATGGAAACTATCTGCTTTTCACGGCTTTCAAGAAAGCTTTTACACTCGCCTGTCATTTCATTGTAAACAGGTTTATGTTCAAATTTAGTTAAATCGAAATTTGCATCGAGCTCTTTATTTATTCTCTTCAAAAGATTTAAATTAAAATCTCTTGTAACTCCCTGTGAATCATTATACGCAGCTAGTATTTGTTTAGGATCTTTTTTTAAATCAAAACCAATAAGCATTAAATCACCGGGCAAAATATGTTCATGTAAAAGCGCTAGAAAATCTTTTGCTTCTTCTTTAGTAAAATTTCCGATATTTGAACCGAGAAATAAAAATATTTTTTTCCTGTTGGAAAGTGTGTTTACTTCTTTAATCATATCGAAGTATTCACCGTTCAATCCCGTGATTTTTAACTCAGGTATTTTACGCGGTAACTCAGTTTCAAGCTGCTCTATAACATTTTCGGAAATATCGATAGGGTAGTAAGTGAAGTCTGTTCCTGTTTTACATAAATGCTCAAGAAGATAAATAGATTTTGTAGCATCACCTGCGCCAAGTTCTATTATATCAAACTCAGTTAGCTTATTAAGAAACGCATCACATAGTTCCTTTGTCTGCTGTGAAAATATTTCGAGCTCGCATTTAGTAAGATAATATTCCGGCAGATTCATTATCTGCTGAAAAATTTTATCGCCTTCGGCGTCATAAAAATATTTTGACTGAAGATATTTAGGTGAGGATTTTAAACCTTTAATTACATCTTCATAGAATTTTAATGTGACAGGAGATTCAATTACTCCGCCAGTCTGATTCCTGTAAACTGCCATTGTAGTCCCGGATTAAAAAAGTTTCTGTAGGATATTCTACTGTGGTTTTCAGGGGTTGCAACAGATGCGCCGCGAAGCACCATCTGGTTTATCATAAATTTTCCGTTGTATTCGCCCAGCGCTCCTTCAGCCTTGCTGAATCCCGGATAGGGAAGATATGCGCTATCCGTCCATTCCCATCGTTTCCCCCAGTCAAACTGTGGAGCCGCCGCTTCCCATTCAGCTTCAGTCGGCAATCGTTTTCCTTTCCATGATGCATACGCACTTGCTTCGTAAAAATTTATATGGGTTAAAATTTCTTTTTCATTAACGGGTTGTAAACCGTTCATTGTATAATTATACCATGCACCGTTTATTCTGTGCCAGTAAAGTGGAGCTTTTGCATTATGATTCTTCACCCAATCCAGACCTTCTGCATGCCAGTAGCGGAAATTTTCATAGCCTCCGGCTTTTATAAATTCCATATACTCACCATTAGTAACAAGCAGAGAACAAATTTTATACGGTGATAAATATACTTTATGCCTGTTCAATTCATTATCGAAACAAAACCCTTTACCGCTATGTCCAATTTCATAAACACCCTCATTCATCTCTATAAATTGAGCGGGAGAGTCCTGAACAAAATTTTCTTTTTCATTGTTGCTGTAGGGTGGGAAGAGCGGATTATGTCCGAGAATATATTTTATATCGGTATATAATAATTCCTGATGCTGCTGCTCGTGATTTAATCCGATCTGAATCAACCCAATCAAATCATCTTTTACATCATTGGAAAGAAACTCTTCCATTCCTTTATCAACATGTTTGCGATAATTATAAACATCCTCTACCGAAGGTCTGCTAAGATTTCCTCTGTCAGTTCTTATTACCCTTGCGCCGATAGTTTCATAGTAGCTGTTGAAAACATAGTTGTAATCTTTATTGAATAACTTATAGCCCTTTAGATGCGGTGTTAGTACAAATGTTTCCCAGAACCATGTTGTATGCCCAAGATGCCATTTAGGAGGACTCACATCAACTACTGGCTGCACAACATAGTCCTCTGTTTTTAACGGAGCGCAGATTTTTTCGGAACGTGCTCTTATACTTTTATATTGGTCAAGAAAATTCATTTACTAAGAAAATTTTTTAGTTGTGAAATTGAATGAACATTTATTCCATCAGACTGGCTTTTGCGCATCATCAAAGCATACGCATTATTAAAGCCGATTGGGGTAAGCCATGAAAGATTATATTTTTTTTGGAATTCTTCCTGCACAAAATTAAAGACTTTATTTTTATCGTTTATAATTTCCTGCACTTGCTGCGAAGATGGCTGCAAAAGAACAAGCAGACCTGTACCCGTATATTCCGGATACATATCTATCTGGTCATTAACCAACGCATCAAAACAAATTTTAGTTCCGCCGAGTCCGGTTTTCGTATCAACTTTTAAATCAGTGGTTCCCTGTATAAGCATAGTATACATATTTATAAGAATGTATTGTTCGGTAAAAATTTTTGAGCCGATGCGGACAGTTCCTTTATTCCCGTTGCGTGATTCTTTAAACAAATTTTTCTCAATTAAAAAATCTTTCGCGACTTTCTCGGGAAGCTGATGCAAATAGTCTGCACGGTAGTTCAACTCAGTCATTATGCTGTCATTAATTTTTCCTGCAAGTAAATTCAAAGCTGACTCCAGCTCAGGAAATTTACTCATAGTCTCGTTACGAATTAACGGTGCACAATAATACGGCGGAAAAATAGTTTTATCGTCTTCAAGAGTTATCAGATCAAAAGCTTTCAGTCTTCCGTCTGTGCTGTAACCGCTAATTAAGTCAAGCTTCTTTTCATAAATAGCGTTATACATAACAGCATCACTTATAACTACAGTTTTTATATCGAGACCGTATTTTGATTTCAATCCGAGATATCCGTCTTCTCTTCCCATGAACTCAGGTGTAAATCCCGCTAAAAATTCTTTATCAGAATCTTTTTGTGATAAAGAAGATTTGATAGCCGGCACAATATATATAGAAGAGAAAAGCAGTATTAAAACAGGAATACCAATCAAAACTTTCCTTATGTTTTTCGTTTTTATCTTTTGAGTAAGTGACAGAAGAAAATCAAACAAAATAGCCAGCAGTGCAGCAGGAATAGCACCCGCTAAAATCATATTTGTATTATTAAGTGCTATGCCTCCGAAAATAAATTCGCCTAAACCGCCAGCAACAATGTAAGCAGCCAGAGTTGCAACGCCAACGTTAATAACTGTTGCTGTCCGAATCCCTGCAAGTATCACAGGCATTGCAAGAGGTAATTCTACTTTTAAAAATATCTGCCTATGGCTCATTCCCATTCCGCGGGCAGCGTCAACCACTATAGGACTTACTTCAGTAATACCCGCATAAGTATTTCTTATAATAGGAAGCAGAGCATATAAAAATAAAGCAGTAATAGCAGGCAGCGAGCCAATGCCGAGCAGGGGAATCATAAATCCTAATAGCGCTATACTTGGTATTGTTTGCAAAACTCCTACAAAGCCAAGAACGGGACCTGATAATTTTCTCTTTCGTGCTATAAAAATACCAAGGGGTAAGCCAATCAATACTGCAATGAGCAATGATACAAATGTAAGTCCGATATGGGCAATAGTCTGCTGAAGCAGTTTATCGCTGTTTTGCATCATGAACTGTATTAAACTCTGCTTCTGCATTTACTGATTTTGCTTAAAGCTGTTTAAAGCTTTTTCTATTGATGAAAAATTAACTTCTCTTATTTCCTTTGATGATTCGTCTTTTACAAAAACTTTCTCATTGCTGCTTGCAATCATATCCATTGCTTCCCATAAACTTTGTGATGAAGATAAAATATTATTTCCTGCGTTTTGAGATAACTGAAAGAAATTTAAAACTTTGCTAAGCTGTATTGATTTAAATTCCAGCTGCAATCTGTGCTTATCAAAAAAACTTTTGACGTATTCATTAGCAGGAGTGAATAATAATTCAAACGGAGTGCCTATTTGCATTATTTCGCCTTTATCCATTAAACAGATTCTGTCTCCCAGTTCAAATGCTTCCTGTACATCATGTGTAACTAGCACTATAGTTTTCTTCTTTAACTCATCAAGCTCTTTGAACTCTTTATGAATATCTGCTTTTGTTATAGGATCAAGCGCTCCGAACGGTTCATCCATTAAGAGAATGGGTGGATTTGCTGCTAATGCTCTTGCAAGCCCGACTCTCTGCTGCTGGCCTCCGCTTAATTCATTGGGAAACGCTTTCGATGTATTATCAGATAGCTGAAGTTTTTTTAATAACTCATCTGTTCGATGTTTTATTTTTTCTATATCCCAGTTGAGTAATTTAGGAACAATGCTGATATTTTCTGATGTAGTGTAATGCGGAAAGAGTCCGTGATTTTGTAAAACATACCCTATGCCTCTTCTGAGTTCATCGGGCTGCTGGGATAAAACATTTTTCCCGTTGATAATAATATTGCCTGAGTCCGGCTCAGTTAATCTATTGATGATGCGAAGAGTAGTAGTCTTGCCGCAGCCGCTTGTACCGAGAAGTACAAGAGTTTCATTTTCTTTCACTTCAAAAGAAATGTTTTTAACGGCAGGAATTCCGTTAAAGCTCTTGCTGATATTTTCGACGGAAATCATTTTATTTTTTATCTAATGTCATAAAAAGATTATTCAGAGATTCTGCATATAACGGATGAGCAAAAATCATTTCTCTTATCTGATTATATCTAATTTTTCCTGCCATAGCCATTTGTAAAATTGACATCAATTCTCCGCCTTCTTCACCGAGTATTGCTGCCCCTAAAATTAGTCCTGTATTGGCATCAACAATTGCCTTCATCATTCCGCGTGTATCACCTGTTTCAATTGCCCGCGCAACTCTTGTCATAGGAAGAACTGCGATTTTTATTTTAAGTCCTTTTTTATGAGCTTCATTTTCAGTCATTCCTATCCTGCCTAATTGCGGATCGGTGAACATGCAGTAGGGAACCATACGATTCTTTATAGTTCTGTTTGCTTTATTTAACAGATTGTCAGTTAGTACGATATAATCATTATAAGATATATGTGTAAACTCAGGTCCGCCTTTTATATCACCAAGAGCATAAATATTTTTTACATTTGTTTCCAGTTTGTTGTTTACAATAACGTGTCCGCGTTCGTCAGTTTTTACACCTGCAGCTTTAAGATTTAAGATATCTGTATTCGGAGTCCTCCCTGTTGCAATTAAAATATGCGAACAAGAAATATTTTTTGTTTTACCTGATATACTAGCAGTTGCATTAATTCCTTTTGCAGTTATTTTTACTTTCAAAACATGAGCATCTGAGAAAATCTTAATTTTTTCTTCAGTCAGGAATTTATAAATTTCTTCACAAACATCTTCATCTTCCTTAGGAAGGAAATGACTTCCGAATTCCAGAATTGTAATGTTACTACCAAATCGTCTGAACATCTGACCGAACTCAAGCCCGATATAACCTCCGCCTATTATTAATAAGTGCTCAGGAACTTCAGTCAGCTCGATGATAGATGTTGAAGTAAGGTATTTTATTTTATCCAGCCCTTCTACAGGGTGAACTGTAGGTCTTGCTCCGCTGTTAAGGAAAATTTTCTTTCCGGAAATTTCTTCATATCCGTTTTTTGTCTTTACTGAAATTATATTTTTATCTATAAATGATGCAGTGCCGTGAATGATAGTAAGATTTTTTGTATTCTCTAATCCCCGAACAGTGCTCTCTCTAAACAGTTTTACAATTTTATCTTTGCGTTTTATTATTGCTTTCAGGTCAACTGTAAAATTTTCAATGTTTATTCCTAATTGTTTTGCTTTGGAAGAATTGTAACCAGCTTTAGCGGAGGCGACCATCGTTTTAGTGGGAGTGCAGCCTGCGTTGATACATGTGCCACCGATAAAATCCTTTTCAATGATTGCAGTTTTCCAGCCGTGCTTAGCTAATTTTTTTGCGAGGGGAACGCCTCCTTGTCCGGAGCCGATTATAATAGCATCGAAATTTTTCATTCAGATTTGGCGGGGTGTCTTTAGAAATATGAAAATAGTTAACCCGTATATTAATTCAAATTCAAAATACAAAAACTCTTATACAAGCTTTTCCATTTTTTCAAGTATGTATTGCTTTTGATAATATCTTCCGGCGTTTTGTGCTTCTTTTAAAACCGAGTAATCAAGCTTTTTATTGTTCTCTTCTACTCTGATTATTTCTCTGAAAAATTTTAATGAGTTCTCAATCAGTACTGCAAACATCTCAGGAATTTCTTTGCTTTCAAGATAAAATTGTCTTATGGAATTCAGCATTGATATTGCTGACTGATATGATTTCAGTTCAATGTAGTTCATCAGATAATAAAAACGCACATTGATTTTTTCATATACCTGATGGAATTTAACTTTACTCAGATATTCAATCGACTCTTCGTACTTCTTTTGCTGAAACAACAATCTTCCCAAACTATAATTTGTTTCGTTTTCCTTTGAGCCTTCTTCAAGAAAACCCGAATATCGTTCTATAAATCTCTCTGCCCAATCGAATTCTTTTACCATAAGCGCTACACCAAAAACATCTCTGTAAAGTGAGATTGAGATTCTTTCACTGGATTGATTATAAAGATTTAGCTTATCAAAAAATTTGTTAATTCTGAAAGCATCATTGTAATACTTCTTATCTTTAGGAATTAATTTTAATATCAGGGGAGTTAAAAGGTTACCCCAGCACTGAATTTTAAATTCAGGTGAAAATTTCTCAAGGTTCTCAATTATTAATTTTTCAAACTCTTTAAATTCATCTTCGTTTATATCTGAATCTAAATATTTATAGGAAAGATAATGGATCTTTAAACTTGATACTTCAAAGGAATTATTACTTTCTTCAAAGAATTTTTCTGCATTAAATGAATGTAAAAAAGGAGTTTTAAGAACATCTGAATTCTTCTTTACATTATGTGCCTTTTGAATCAGGAAATCTTCTTTGACATAAGTGAAATAAGTTACAACAAAAAAAGAAATAAGATTATCAATAACAGAATTCACTAATGTGTGAAATTCATCCAGGCTTATTTTCTCTAATGCCAGTATATTTTTAACAAACTTGTTTTCGGCTATACACGTATTCAAAAAATATTCTTCCTGAGGCATTATTGTCCCTTTATCTTTGTTTTTTTTCAAAGTGATAACCTTATTGGACTGCTCATAACATTTTTTATCACTAAGTCCGTTTATTAAAGCGAATGAATAATCATTTTCGTTTTGCTCAAGCCGTTCATGTGCAATAAATTTTCTTAAAAGCCCTCCAAACTCAGAATATAAATTTTTTATTGTTTGTTCTTTATACTCACCACCATAAATTTTTTTATAAATTCTTTTATACTCAAACCTTTCTTTTTCAAATTCCGGAGAATGTTTTTCAATTTCCTTGTAGAGAAGATATATAGTCTCTTTTGAATTGAAATAAGGAGACTTTAAGAAGTCACCTAATTTCTTAAAATCACTTTTATTCAGGTTTTTCAGGATTTCTACTGTATTTGAAGGCAGCATACTAAGTATTGTTGATAGATGATAAATGGGATATTATCAACGATTAAAGTCTAAAATTTATTTTAATTCTACACGAGAGTCAAGTATAATTAGAATTTTTCTTTATGCATTAAATCCACATTAATTCTATCTTGAAAGCACAAGTATCAATCGTTCTTTAATATTAATTGCGGGGGGATGGGATAGGAGTAAAGCTGCTCAGAGCCAGGGATATGTTTTGAGAAGCTTTGTTGTTAAATCTCCCCCTCCTCCTACTTTTATTTAAACGTAATTGATTTTAGAAATGAAAAAAATATCTCCCAATGTTTTCACACTGAGAGATATTATAGGATGGATATCAGAAGCTTTTGTTCAGATTTACCCGGAAGATGAATTCGTTTCTTTTATCGGTAACTAAAGTAATAAATGACTGCTCTGCCCTCAGATCTAATCTAAACAAATCATATACCGGAAATACTGACTGCAGATAAACAGATGTTCTGTCATCTGTCTCCCCTTTGTTGTAAGAAGCTCCCAGAGTGTTTGAAAAAATATCGAAGAAAGTATAAGACGTGCTGAAATCATAGCTGTAAATCTTATCAGTCAATCCTAAATACTCGCTTCCCGTATATCCGAAAGTCGCAGAAAGAGATAGCGGCGATTGAAAGCTTATGCTCTCATTTATATAGAACGAATTTACTTTGTAATCAGCAAGACCTTTGAATGAAGTACTGTTCTGATTATTAAAATTTATTCCGGTAAAATAATAAACGTTCCCAGCTTTGAAGTTATAACCTGTATTCACGCTGAATGTTGAAATGTCGTTATCTATTTTTAGAGTATCGTTTGCAACATCATTCTTTTGTTTAAATGGTGAATAGCTTATACTAAAATAAGGGAGCTTTTCAGGGCGGACGGAAGCGCTGAATCCGAATGAAGTTAGCTCAGTTGTTGAAGATTTCCAGTCAATCAGATTGTCTTTTGAATTCCGTATGAACGCGCTGAGAGAAATTTTATTGTTCCATAAAGACTGCTCGATTTTTCCGTCAATTAAAATCCTGTCGCTTATTAAGTCAGGATTTCCGAATGTTTTATATCCGGGACCTATATATTTTACTGCTCCGGAAATTTTAGTGCCGGACTGCATTATATCATAACTTGCCTTTACTCCGAAAGAATAATCAAATGAGCTGCTGATATTAATGTTAAAAAGATTTTTCACAATGCTCGGAATCTCGGAAGATTCAACTTCAGGAGCTGATTTATCTCTCGTAAATAAGGAACCGTTTGCTTCAGCTTCCAGGTTAAGAGTATTTTCTAAAAATGAAAGTTTACCGTTAACACCAAGCACATAATTTTTTGCTGCAGTTAGTGCATAAGGATTTTGTCCGGAAGTATTTTCATTTTCCCAGCCGTTCATATAAGTGAAAAGAAAATGTGAACCTTCAAAAGTCCCGACACCGAGTCTGCCAGCCAGAAAATTTCTGTCTAATGCAGTTAAATTATTCTGGTCATCAATCACAGATTTTTGTGTATTGATGCCCGTAATTCCGAGTAAGATAACTCCGGGTTCAAATTCTAAATTTACTCCGGTAACCGGAACACCTGACACAGTTAAATCCGAATATTCAGGGTAAGTTGTACCTACGCCAATTCTTCTGAAATTTGAAATAAATTTTTCTAATCCGGATTTGTTCTCTTCTGCTTTTACGTTCTCCAAAAATTCTTCCTGCTCAAAGTTGAAACTGACGTTATTAATATTTTGTGTGTTAGTAACCGGTAAACTGGAAAGCAAAGCATTCATTGTGAAGGGAAAATTTCCTAAAGTCAGCTTTGGATTTAGTTCAAGTCTTCCGTATCCCGGAGGCATGCGCTGATTGAGTCCGCTCTTATTAGAGAATTGTGAAGCAATTCTCATATTACCTGAGAACAGTCGTGTCTTCGGCGGATTTGAAGCTGCTCCCATATATTGTGAATACAATTTATCTGTAAATAAATTTGATTTGTTGAAATAGATGGAATTACCTCTGAACTTAGATGTAATTCTTCCCATTGATGTGTCGGTTTTTTCGTAATAAGTAAATTTATAAATTTCACTGGAAGAAATTATCACGTTGTTATCAATGACATCAACTTTCCAAGCATAAGAAGTTTTGTTGTTAAACTCTCTTGCTGAAATAGGATATTGATAAACATTCACGGGAATATTGCTCCTGTCATAAAAAAAAGGATTTGAAACGAAAGCATCGTATGCGGATTGACCGGGAATAATTTCAACTATTCGTAATGCATAAGAAAAATTTCTGAAATTATTTGTGGTTGATGGCACCCACGAAAAAATTGGAATTCTGCTCTCAACTTTTGATTGATGCGCAGGATAAATTAAAGTTGGCGGAGTTATATTCTCTAATTTTCTTGCAAGGCAGTCGGAGGTTAAAAAAACATTTGTCAGATCCTCATAAGCGCTTACACAAATCTGATAATTGCCTGAGGGAAGACTTCCTGTGTTTTTAATTACATCTCGTATCTTACCATCCTGATAAGCAACATCGATACTGCCAAGCTGCGCTGCCGTCATTGAGTTAACCCCCGGAGCTACAACGAAAATTTTTGTTGTTGCAGTAATAACATTTCCTTTTACAGCCTCAGTTATTACACCTTTCAGGTAAATAGATTTATTTGCATTAGTGCTGTTTATAATTTTTATTTTCCACAGGTCTTCAATGAAGAAGCGGTTTGGCGGCGGTTGTGTAATGGTTATTGAAATTTGCGCCCGGGAGACGGAGCAAATAAGAAGAAAAAATAAAATTAATTTAGAAATTTTCATTTTGAAATTTAGTTTTGTTTCAATTGACTTCAATTAATTGTTCAGGTGTTGTGAGTACGTCGCCGTTCTCATAAAGTATTTTAATTGAATAAAAATATTTAGCAGGGGATGAAATTTCTTTATCGCTGAAATTTAATCCGGAAAGTATTTCGCTTAGCTGATAAGAATATTCCTCATCTTTCTCCTTACGCATTACAAAATATCCTATGACGGGTGAAACAGAATTCTTTACGGCTTCCCAAGATATATCTACTAAGTTATCTGCTTTATTATGAAAGAGGGTAATTTTTATTTGAGGTGCATCAATATTATTATCAGTTGTTAAAAATATAACTGAAAGTTGTGATGGTTGTGAAATATTACCAGCGTTATCAGTAGAAGATATTTTATAATAGTAAGTTTTACCTACTGATGCATTATTGTCAGTAAATGAAATTTGTTCTTTGGTGACAGCCCCGATTTCCGTATAACCGGATACACTGTCTTCAGAGCGGTAAATTTTATATCCTGCAAGATCAGTTTCGAATTGTTTTACCCATGTTAAAGCGACAGTATTATTTTCAGATGTGATATCGGTTATTATAGGAATTGATGGCGGCACTACATCTTTTAGTTTTATAGCAACAGGCTGTGAATAATCACTGTTCATATATTTTTGATTCACGGCAACAACTTTGTAATAGAAATCATTCAAAGCGCCTTTTGAAAGGGTATCAGTGTATGAAGTTTCTTTTAAAGGAAGGGGAGTTAAAAGCAGGAACTCACTTTCATTTCCCTTAGTATTTCTATAAAGCTTGTAGCCGATAACGTTTGATGAAGAACTTTTATTCCACGTGAGCGAAACGTTTATTGAATCGCTTACGGCAGTAAGATTTTCCGGTACGGAAGGCTTTGAATAATCATTATTAATAGCGGCAATCACAGAAGAATTGTTTATCATTCCACCGTTATTTTCAGAGGACACATAGTAAAAATATTTTTTGTTCTGCTCGGCAGAAACATCTGTATACATTGTATCAGCGGGTGAGATAAGAGAGGAATTTATTTTTGTAAAATCTCCCTTTGCATCATCACTTCTGTAAATGTTAAATCCTTTCAGATTGTTCTGTGACTGAACATGCCAATATAGAGTGAGATGGTTATTTCCATCGTAACGAACGTTCATTGCTCGTGGAGGAAGAGCAATTGATTCGACAGTAATCGAAACACTTGCAGATTGTGCGCTTTCATTTCCGAAGGCATCCAACCCTGTATAAGTATAGCTGAACGTTCCCCCTGAGGTAAGCGAGTCGGCAAATAAATATGCCTGCTTCTTTTCTGTATCAAAAACGTAAACAGGTTTTCCCGTTAATTTCTTTCCGTCTCTGTATACATTGTAAGAAATAAACTTATCCTGCTCAGGTGCCCAGTTACAGAATACTTTCTCATTATTCTGAGCAAGTGTTAAAGTGTTATTTACTAATGAAGCGGCATCATTCATTCCGGTTTCATCCGTTGTTCCTAACTCAACTTCAGCACCGGAGCGTAAGTAACTAACTTTGTAAGTGTATTTTTTACCAGCTTCAATTTTTGAATCTGAATATCCCATCCCTGTATAATTTGCAAAATCATTATTTAATAAAGTTTGAAGAATGAGAGTAAACTCCCAATTCTCATACTCCATCGCATCTTTAGGGGTGCTATAAATAATATAGTTATAGATTGCATTATTTTTATCTCCTGCTTTCATTTCACTTTCAGTTAGCTTAGCAGGTTTTTTTAATGGCTTATCGGTAAGCTTCACCCAGTTGTTATCTACATTATCCTTTCTATAGATAATAACGCCTTCATCAAAACGGTTTTTTTCCTGAAACCATTTTATAGTGATAGCATTTTCTTTGGGAGTGTATCCTGCCTTCACAAACGAATTCTGCGCCTGCGATACCTGAGAAAAAATTAAGACAAGAAAAATTATTTTAATATATTTGTTCATTTGTTTTCTTAAAATTTTATTTAGCAATGATCTTCAAATGCAAAACTTCCGTTTTTGTATCTCATTTTTAGTGTTACAGTTTTACAAAATCTCCAGAAACATCCTTTTGCGCTGATAGAACCTGCAAAGCAAACAGGGTTTGGTAACTGCGCTTCCAGAGTTGCAGTAATAGAACCTGAAAGAACTGTCAAATTTCCTTCATCAAAATAGACATTATAATGAAATCCCAGTTCGGCGCTTCCTGTAATTACTGCTCCGCCTGTAAACTGGAATGGGGAGTATGCAAGTGCTCCGTTAATGCCTACGCTGCCCCATGCTCTGCCATAAAATATTGCCCAATGCTGCGGACCTGAATCAACTGAGTATCCTACTCCGAATGCAATATTGGATGAATTTAAATTTACATAAGCTGTAGCGACAGTTGTTCCGCAGTACATATTCATTGTTACAGGTGTCTGCGGTGTGCCGACATTTAAATACCAGGTATCTGAGCCGAAGTACAGAGCAAGATTTCCGTTTCCGCAAACAACGTTATCGATGTTTGCAGCTACATTTACATCGGCGCTGAAAAATTTCTGATTCGGATTTATTACAACTTTTATAACTGCACCACCATATATTTTCGCATTGGTATTTCCTCTTCCTGCCAATAGGTAAACATCTCCTGTTAATGTACTTTCAAAGCCGTTTCCAATCGCAACTTCAAGTGAAGTTTTACCCCATATTTTATATCCGTCATCACTTGTTGACATGAAGGGCACTTCCGCATAGATTCCGAAAGTTGTTCC
>JBHEKU010000091.1:0-44343 GCA_041859205.1 Ignavibacteria bacterium
AAATAGATTTTATGGATACGCTAAACAAAGAGCAGAGGGCAAAACAATATTCAAAGACTAAACAAATATTATCGCTTTCACAGAGCATAGGTTTTTTTGCAGCGATAATGATTGTTATAGTTACAGGATTTTCAAAAACACTGGAGGGTATTGCATACAGCTATTTCTCCAATGAGTATCTTGCCTTGCTGCTCTTTGTCGCAATTTTGTTTGGCGGCATCTCTTTAATTTTCTTTCCGCTTGATTTTTATTCAGGCTATATAATGGAGCATAAGTACGGCTTATCGAACCAAACCATCACCGGATATTTTATGGAGTCTTTGAAAGGTATGCTTCTCGGAGCAGTGCTCGGTGGTCCCTTACTATGCGCATTCTATTATATATTGAAAAACTTCGGTGATAACTGGTGGCTTGTACTTGGTATTTTTCTTTTTATTTTTTCTATAGTAATGGGAAGGCTTGCGCCGACACTGATAATGCCGCTATTCTATAAATTTACACCTCTTGAAAATGATGTTGTGAAAGAAAGAATTCTTAATCTTGCTAAAAAGGCAGGGGTAACAATTAACGGGATTTTCTCTTTCAATATGAGTAAGAATACTAAAAAAGCTAATGCTGCTTTTACCGGAATGGGGAAATCAAAAAGAATTATTCTCGGCGATACATTGCTTGAAAGCTTTAATGAAAATGAAATTGAAACAGTCTTCGCCCATGAAATGGGACATTATACACGTAAACATATTTTAAAGCTTACATTTGTATCTACACTTCTTACTTTCTTAGGATTATTTGTTACGGCTAAACTTTACTCACTTACTATGGGGATGTTCGGCTTTACTTCCGTATATCAGTTATCAGCGCTTCCGTTATTGTTTTTACTTTTAAGTTTATACAGCTTAGTCACATCACCGGTCACAAATATTTTATCGCGCAAGTTTGAGTGGGAAGCAGATACTTATGCTCTTGAAATCACAAAGGATAGAGAATCATTCATTTCCGCCATGGAAAAGCTTGCAGACCAGAACCTTGCCGATAAGCAGCCGAATAAAATAATCGAATTTTTATTCCATTCACATCCGTCTCTTGAAAAGAGAATTGAGTTCGCAAAGGGATATAGTTTTTCTTCGTAGCTCTTCTCCCATCAATTTGCATTTTTATTATTTATGATTTTCTGAATTTTTATATAATTAAATCAACGAGGCGATTTATGTATAAAATTCTTACTGCAGTTTTTTTTCTATTTTCCTGCGTTTCTCTCAATGCTCAATCCTATCTCAATTTTCCAATTGATACACTTGTAAAAGATAATTTCTTCAATTATCGTAATATGGCAAGATACGATGCTAACGGGAAACTTCACATGGTAAACAGCCGTCAGCTCGGTACTGCCAGCGATACGAGAGAAATCTTCTACAGGAATAATGTATCGGGCAGCTTTGTCTCAACCCGGATAACAAATAATGCCGTTGATGATAACTATGCAGTTATCGGATTCGATGCGCAGAATTTTGTTCACATCGGCTGGGAGCGCAGAGATGCCTCAAATAATTTTCAGCTTATATATGCTAATAACCGCAATGGTACATTTGTAGATACAACATGGATAACAACCGGGGGAGTAAATAAAGCAACTCCTTTTATGGCAGTCGGTAAAGACAGCACTGCGCACTTTGTATATTATACATATGCAACGGGGAATAACAACGCCTACTATAGAAGTTACAACTTTATTACAAAAGTTTTAGGACCTGAAGTATTGCTTGGCACCGGAAGCACGGGCAGTGAAAATGATATTGAAGTTGCAGTGGATAACAATAATAAAATTCATATTGTCTACACAACTAATGTGAGTATAAACGGCGGTGCGCTAAAGTATTTTACTAATGAGGGCGGTACACTTGCGGAAGTAAATACCGGTATCTCTACAAATGGAGAGTACCCCGATATAATTATTTCTAATACAAATGTTGTTAATATTGTTTACAGGTTTGCAACCGATAAAAGACTATACGTACTAAGAAGAAATGCGGGTACAGGTAATCCGTTTGATACACCGCTTGCCATTACTCCGGCGGGACTCGGTAACCCTGCCTATTGGAGAGGATTAAGCACTGACGCTAACGGAAGACTATATGTAACTTTCCAGAACAGCACTGCTCCAGCGCCGAAAGGATTTTTCCTTGTACATGGAACAGGCAGCAATTTTGTTGCGCCGATACTTGTGTTTGAAGACAGCTCAGGAACATATCTTGGCAGAGGCTCATCTTCCGTAGCTGCAAAAGGGAATGGAGAGATAGCAGTAACGTTTGACCCGACTGTTGTGCGTAACGGTGAAGTTGCATCCGATCTTTTTTTAAAAAGCGGAATTATCACACTTACCTCAATAGAAAACACTAATACCGCAGCATCAGATTTCACTTTATCACAAAATTATCCTAATCCGTTCAATCCAAACACAGTAATAAATTTTACTTTACCCTCTTCAGGATTTGTAAAATTAAGAGTGTTTAATTCACTGGGTAAAGAAGTCGAAACCTTAGTTAATGAAAATCTGGGCAAAGGCAGTTATTCTGTTGATTTTAGTGCTTCACATCTTTCCGGCGGAGTTTAGTTTTATAAACTTGAAACGTCCGGCTTTTCTGAAACAAAAAAAATGGTTCTTATCAAGTAGCTATTAATTTATAGTCGTTTCCTCTTCTTAAGTTTTAATTTAAGGAGAGGAAAAACTATGTTACCCGCCTATTCGATTCAAATATCTCGTTTAAATATCCCATTCAAATTTTTCATTCAAGTATTTCATTCAATTATTTAATAAAGGAACTCCAAAGCGTATTTATCTGTCGGTATTAGTACGGTCATTTATAAGATGCTCTACAAAAACACTTCCCCGAATCTAATTTGATTCACCGAACGTTATTTTATATAACGTATCACCTTAGTTTTGTTCAAATATTATATCTTTATGAAAATTTCAATGCTCTTATTTCTATTTTTTGCATTTATTGGTACAGCCTATTCCCAGAATTTCCCATTCCCCCAAAACGCTGTCAATTCCTATGGCATTATGCCATCTAACCGGAATCACATCGATGTTGATACTGCCTATACTAACTGGAAAAATAACCACGTAACTTCGCAGGGTGCAGGAGGATACCGGAGAGTTTTATGGGATACATTGAAGGCTACTGTTTCCGAAGGCATCGCATACGGAATGCTTATTTCAGTGAACATGAATGACAAATTATTATTCGATGACTTATGGAATTATTATTACTCGCATCGCGACCCCGACGGATTTATGCATTGGATTCGCGACTCACTCGGTGGTCCGTTAGTAATTAACGGATTTACAATTGATGGCGGCGGCGCAACTGATGCCGACCAGGATGCAGCTTACGCGTTAATACTTGCTAATGCTCAGTGGGGAAGCTCAGGTACAATCAATTATTTAGCTGAAGCAGTTTCGCTTGTTAATAAAATTTATCAGTATGAAATTGATCAGACTTATTATTTAGTAAAATCAGGCAATGAGCCCGGCGGAATTTACAGAGTGAACTGCTCATACTTTGCTCCCGCTTATTACAGGGCATTTGAATATATCACCGGAAATCCCGGATGGACATTAGTGCGTAATGCATGCTATAATTTTTTATTCTTCAGAGCAGATCCTGTAACGGGACTTGTGCCCGACTGGTGTCTGCCCGATGGCTCTCCCATGCCTCCTTGTCCGCCGCCATATAGCTGCGGCTTTACGTACCGTTATGAAGCAACGCGAACGCCTATGAGAATAGCTATGGATTTTATCTGGAACGGTGAACCGCTTGCATACGCTTATTGCAAAAGAATATCTATGTTTGCTCAAAGCCAGGGCGCGCCAAATATAACAAATGATTACAATATAAACGGCACGCCAATGGGGGACTTGCACGAAAATTCCTTTATAGGCTCCTTTGCGGCCGGTACTCTGGCTACTGATATCACATTGCAAAATTTTGCTGACAGTATTTATACTGAAAATGTTTCGGTGTTCAGTTCGCATTGGAATTATTATAACTCAAGTTTAAAAGTGCTTACACTATTAATGATGACAGGTAACTTTATTAAAGAGCAATATGTCCTTCCTGTAAATTTATTAAGCTTCGTATCATCTGTAAATAAAAATGAAGTGAAACTAAGCTGGGCAACTAATACAGAAGAGAACAATTCAGGATTTGATATTGAAAGAAAAAATAATTCAGGCTGGGAAAAAGTAGGTTTCGTTCAGGGTAAAGGGAATTCAGGTATGATGACAGAATATTCTTACTCAGATAAGAATCTGAGTTCGGGTACTTATAAATATAGATTGAACCAAATTGACTTCAACGGCAATTACAGATATTATGAACTGAATACGGATGCAATTGTAGGTGTTCCGCTAACAACTAAGCTGAACCAGAACTATCCAAATCCATTCAATCCTTCCACAACAATTTCCTTTGAACTTGGGCAGGCCGGTAACATTCAATTGGCACTCTACGATTTATCCGGTAGACTGGTTATGAATATGTTCAACGGATATATGGAAGCAGGTTATAATACATATAAGCTGAACGGTCAGAATCTCGCCAGCGGAATGTACTTTTACGTCCTCAAAACCGAAAATTCTATTCAAACAAGAAAACTTACATTAGTAAAGTAACTTTATTAAATATAAACCCAAAATTTACATAAGGTTATCCCTGTTCTTAGCAGTGCAGGGATTTTTTATGCCCTGTTTATTGTTATCCATTTTATATAAAATAGTAAAGTAAACTTACAAATTAACTTTATTATTTTTACAAATATGGAAAATCAGCACAATTTAGACGATTCTAAAATTGCATCCGAGCTTAGAACGGTTATTTCCAGACTAATGAAGGTTCTTCGCCGTGAGACTTCAAATAAAGAAGGGCTCTCACTTACGGAGCGCTCAACGCTGTTTCTTATTAACCAACATTCAATAATTCTTCCTTCCGAGCTTGCTGCAATTGAAAAAGTGACATCACAGTCCATGTCGCAGATTGTAAACAAGCTGCTAAAATTGGAATACATTAATAAAACATCTTCGCGTCAGGATAAAAGAAAAACTTTCATAACATTAACTTCCGCAGGAAGAGAAATTGTTGAACGAATTAAAAAAGAACGTGAAGAATGGCTTGCGCACACAATTAACGCAAAGATTACAACTGAAGATAAAGAGGTGCTTGCAAAATCCATAGACGTATTTAAAAAATTAGTAGATTGAAATTAAATAAAATTATCAGATAAAATTAAGACTAAAGAGATTTAGACAAGAACCAGAAAAGAGTAACAGGGGCTTATGAATTATTTAAAAAACTTAAACACATTCCGCGCTTTCCAAAGCCGGAACTATAGATTATATTTCGCCGGTCAGTCAATTTCACTAATCGGTACATGGATGCAGCGTACCGCAGTTTACTGGGTAATATTTTCACAGACGAATTCAACATTTATGCTGGGGCTTACAGCCTTTGCAACGCAATTTCCTTCGTTTGCATTATCGCTCTGGGGTGGAGTAGTCTCAGATAGATACAACCGCTACAAAGTTTTGCTCACAACACAAATAGCATCACTAATACAGGCCGTACTTCTTACAGTATTAATTATTGTCGACCCCTCAGCAGTCTGGGCAATTCTAGGTATAAGTATAGTGCTTGGAATTATAAATGCATTCGATGTGCCTGCAAGGCAGTCATTAGTATATGAAATGATAGAGAAGAAACAGGACCTGCCCAATGCGCTTGCATTGAATTCTTCAATGGTAAATCTTGCCAGGCTGCTCGGGCCGGCCGTGGCAGGTATTGTGCTGGAAAAATTCGGCGAGAGTTTTTGCTTTGGCATCAACGCATTCAGCTTTGTTGCAGTCATAGGTTCACTATTAATGATGAGGCTGCCGGAATTTATGGCAAAAGAGCATCCTAAAAAAATATCACGTGATTTAAAAGAAGGTTTTACTTATCTGAAACATACTCCTTCTATTGCAGTCGTTATCTTAATGCTTGCATGTATGAGTTTGCTAGTGCTACCGTTCACAACACTACTACCTGTGTATGCAAAAGTAATTTTCGCAGGTAACGCTTCAACATTCGGATTTCTAAACAGCTTCATCGGACTTGGAGCAATATCAGGTGCAATATACCTTGCCTCGCAAAAATCGGGAAGCGACCTAAAGAAAATTTTAATTGTTAACACCATTATATTCGGCGCGGGACTTATAATTTTTTCACACATGACAAATCTTCCGCTTGCATTACTGTTTGCTGCGATAACAGGATTCGGAATGATGTCGCAGACAACTATCAGTAATACTCTTATCCAGACAAAAGTATTACCGGAAATGCGCGGCCGTGTGCTGAGTTATTTTGTTATGGCATTCTTCGGAATGCAGCCGCTTGGCGCGTTAATAATCGGTTCGCTCTCACAATACATCGGAACGCAAAATACAATACTTGCTGAAGGCATCGCAGCAATAGTAATTCTTATAATATTTCTTCCTTTTCTTCGAAAAGACAGAATAAGAAGAAAAGAAAAAGAGGCATTGGAAAGATTGCCAATAGAGATCGACCCGACACCGGAAGAGCTTGGAATTGAAGAGCAGATTGTAGATGGACAGAAGCGCACAATAGCAGCGGTTTAGTTTACTTAATATCGCTCTTGCTCGTAAACTTTTTTTTGCCAATATTAAAGAATGATAAAAGCCGCTAAGATAGAAAACGTCATCCGCAAAGGCTCTTCAGTGCCGATTATTGCAGCCGATGAAAATGATAATTATTATTTCGTAAAGGTAAAAGCTGCAGGCGACGGACTTACTTCTTTAATAGCGGACTGGATTGTAACGTCAATCGGAAATAAAATCGGATTGCCCGTATTAAAGCCTGGGGTAATTCTCATAGATGAGACGACAATAATAAATTATAAACATGAAGAGATTTCTGACTTAGTGAAAAGAAGCTACGGATATAATCTTGCTTATAAATATTTTGCCGATGCTCAGCTGTATAATCCAACAAAGCCGCACCCTGATTTTGAAAAAGAAGAGAAAGATTTAATTTTTTTATTTGATTCATTCTTTGTGAATATCGACAGAACGAATGATAACCCGAATGTATTTAACTCAAAGAGTAATATGTATGCAGTAGATTTCGGCGCCTGCTTTTTAATAAAAGAAATTTTTGATGATATTCCGTATTGCTTAAATCCCGAAATACAAAAACTTCTCAAACGAAATATTTTTTACAGCGAATATGTGAACGCCGAAATGCTGCTGAAGAAATTCCGCACATTATCCAAAGCTGATATAGATGAAATTATAAACGGTTTTCCGGATGAATGGATTGCCGGCAGCAAAATGAAAAAAGAGGAACTTTCATCACGGCTCTATACGTTAATGAATGAAGATAATCATCTTGCAAATGCATTAGAAGTATTAAAAAATATTGAAGTGCCCACTGATGAGCAGCTAAAGAAAAACCGCGAAGCAAATAAAAGAAAATTTGAAGAAGGGATATTTAAAAATGTTGTGCCATTGATGCCGGAGAGTAAAAGATTCTGATTATGGTAGGGAGTAGAAAGTAGCAAGTATAAAGTAAAATCAAAATTCTCCCCTTGAGGGGAGTCCGACCGCAGGTCGGGAGGGGTGTTTTTAGAAACAATTAATTGATATAAGTTAAAAAAACTAATGCAAAAAATTTATTCCACAATTTTCATAGCTCTAATTGCTTTAACACTTTACTCCTGCGGAGAGAAGACTTTCCCGATGCCCGAAAATAAAATTCTAAAGGAGGAATTTAACCTAACAGATAACTCACAGGATTTTTCTATCTATATGAAATCTCTTGATACAACAACAGCAGTTGCTTTGGTAAATGCATACGTAGATAAGTACAAAGATAAAAAGCTTGCAATGCTTAAATTCAAAATTTATGATGCAGAGCTTCCGCTTGATCTAATAAATAAAATCGATGCGCCAATGACATCCGATTCGCTGGGCAGGGCAATAATGACTTTCCCGCCAAAAGGCACTAAATCAATTCAGTGCTGGTACTGGTTTAAAACAGGGAATAAAGATATGAGTGATGTGAAAATTCAGAAATAAAAAATCTCCTCTTGATTATAAATCTATTATAAAAACAAGAGGAGACTCTGAAAGAAGTAATGTTACAACAAACTTATTTTACTAAAACCATTTTTTTAACAGCTATAAAATTTTCCGATGTAAGCCTGTAAAAATAAATTCCGCTTGAAAGACTTAAACCGTTAAACTTCACCGAATAATATCCCGCTTCCTGCACATTATTTACAAGCTGCATTACTTCTCTTCCCGTCATATCATAAATTTTTAAGTTTACAAATCCGTTCTTAGGCAGCTCATAATTTATTTTTGTTTCGGGATTAAATGGGTTAGGATAATTCTGCGCTAAGCTGAACTTAACCGGCACACCTATCACAACTTCATTGCCTAAACTGTAATACTTATAGTTCCCGTTGTAATCAATTTGTTTTAATCTGTAGCTGTAGCTTCCTGTATTCAAACCATTATCTCTGAAGGAATATTGCGCAGCAGTATTTATTGTTCCCTGACCGTCAACAAATCCTATTTTCTGCCATCCGCTTCCGAATGAACTTCTCTCAATGTCGAATCCTTTATTGTTTAGTTCTTCGGCAGTACTCCATTTAAGATTTACATTTTGTCCATCAGTTGAAGCAGTGAATGAAATTAATTCGACAGGCAGAGGAAAATCCGCTCTGTTAATAAACACAGAAATGTTATCTGTGCCGTTATTTGCTGCGGCAAAGTCAGGCTTCCCGTCAAGATTTAAATCATCGATAAAAACATCCATCGGCTGAGTTGTTGCGCCGGCTGAAAAATCACTTCTGGGTAAAAAGCCGGGTATCGTTGTCCCGGGATTTGTTGCATTTAGAAGTACAGAGAGATTATTTGAATTTCTGTTTGCTGTTATCAGGTCAGGCTTGCCGTCTCCGTTTACATCTCCTGCTGCAACTTTATAGGGCAACGTTCCTGTTGAAAATCTTCTATGAGGATAAAACGTAGGCGTTGATGCGCCGGGAGTTGTGGAGTTCAGCATCACTGCAACTGAGTCAACGGTTATAGATGTTACTGCTATATCCGGTTTACCGTCTCCGTTAAAATCTGCCGATGTTATTCCCCAGCATAATCCTATTCCTGCAAAATCTGTTCTGGCTGAAAAAGTAGGAGTTGATGCGCCCGGAGTAGTAGTACTGAAAAATACCGATACATTATTTGATATTCCGTTTGATGTGGCGAAATCTATTTTACCGTCTCCGTTAAAATCTGCAAGGCAAATTTCCTGAGGTTCATTGCCTGTGCTGAAATCTGTTCTTGCGGAGAAGCTCGGAACAGATGCACCCGGAGTTGTAGTATTTAAAAATACAGCTGCCGAATTATCAAGTCCGTTGGTTGCAATTAAATCAGGCTTTCCGTCTCCGTTAATATCACCGACTTCAACTACTCTTGGTCCGTTCGCCATTGGAAAATCTGTGTGAGCCGAAAAAGATACTGAAGATGCTCCCGGTGCAGTTGTGTTTAAAAATACGGCAATGTATCCGCCGCCGGGCTCTGCGTTTATAACTGCTAAATCATTTTTGCCGTCTAAGTTAAAATCACCTGATGCAAGTGCCGGCGGACTTCCTGCGCCGGTAGAAAAATTCTGAGCTGCAGAATAGGTCGGAGTTATTGAACCCGGAGTAGTTGTATTAACAAAAACCGATACTTCTTTATTGTTGTAATCACCCGATGCAAGGTCAGGCTTACCGTCTCCGTTAAAATCCTGACTGATAACAGACATTGGAGTACTGCCGGACTGCATTGAAAAATCCGTATTAGTATATGATGCCGGTGTAATTCCAACACCGGTTCTGTTTATAAAAATTGAAATTGAATCAGAGCCTGAATTTGCGGTTAACATATCAGGCTTGCCGTCTCCGTTAAGATCAGCAACAGCTAAATTCTCAGGAATCTGTAATGTGCCAAAATCTGCGCGGCTAAGAAAAACAGGAACAGAACTTCCGGGTGAAGTAACATTTAGAAAAACCGAAAGTGTATTTGTATTTATATTGGAAGTGATAACGTCGGGCTTTCCATCACAATTCATATCCGTAATTATAATTCCCATAGGACTTCCGTCCTCAATCGCAAAATCAAACCGTGAAGAAAAACTCGGAGTAGAAGAGCCAAGAGTTGTTGTATTTAAAAAGACTGACATAGTATCATAGTTCACAATTGCAAAATCAGGCTTGCCGTCTAAATTAATATCCCCTGTTGATACACCGGTTGCAAGATCAAGTGTTGCAAAACCTACTCTTGGAGTACAGGAAGGAACAGATGCTCCGGGCACAGTTGTATTAATAAAAACACTTGCAGTATCATCACCGTCAACGGCTACAATATCCGGTTTGCCGTCTCCGTTAAAATCTTCTGATGCAGCGAAGTCAACAGATAGTCCGCCGCTGAAATCATAGTGAGTTGAAAACGCTGCCGCTGTATCACCTGTAATTGTATTGTTAATGAATAAGCATACAGCAGAATCCTGATCTCCTGCAGCTATATCGGGTTTGCCATCCATGTTAAAATCTTTTATGCATACAGAGAGAGGCTTGCCACCGGTGGTAAAATCTACGATGGTAGTAAAGTCCGGAGTCATGCTTCCGGTTACAGTACGGTTTATCATTACCGAAACGTTGCTCGTTGTAGAGTTTGCAATTATTAAATCCGGTTTGCCGTCACCATTTATATCTCCGAGAGTCAGGTACATTGAGTTGCCTGCGATATCAATATCTGTGCGCGCTGCAAAAGTCGGAGTATTTGAACCCGTCACAGTTGTGTTAAAAAAAACTGATATTGAGTTGCCGGAAAAATTAGCTGAAACCATATCTTGCTTGCCGTCGCCGTTTATATCTCCGGTTGCAATAGCCCAGGGAGCGAAGCCTGCTTCGAAATCTGTTCTGGTTGGAAAATGAGCCTGCGCAAAAATTTCTGCAGGAATTATAATTGTAATAAATACTAATAATGTTAAAATTGGTTTAAAAACTTTTTTCATTTGGGATAATATTATGCGGGGTATTTTTTTTGTAATAATTATAGAAGTAAGATATAAAAGCAGGTGATTTCTTGCTTACATAAATTGTTAAATAATACCTGAATAAAGTTGTATTCGAGATTGGATATTGATATGAAGTGATTGATAATATTAAAGTTATCAGGTTAAAAAAATACTTTATGAAAATAGAAACCTGAGGATTTATTTTTAAGAATTTTCCTTTAAACCTTTGCGATATTCTTTATCATTCCGTTAAAAATAAATCCATGGAAGGGAAGTACTAAATACCAGTATAGTCTGCCCCACAAACCGAGCGGTCTGAAAGTAGCAGTCTGTATAAAATTTTTATCATCATCAATTCTAAACTCAAGCCATGCTTCGCCGGGCAGTTTCATTTCTGCGTAAAGCAATAATCTTTTTTCCGTCTTGCTTGCAAGAAGCACACGCCAGAAATCCAGCGCGCTGCCGGTTGAAATATCTGTATCGTTAGTTCTTCCTCTTCTCAGCCCAACTCCGCCGAAGAGTTTATCAATGTAGCCCCTAACTTTCCACATCCAGTTGCCGTAGTACCATCCGGTCTTTCCGCCTATAGCCCAAATCCTGTTCATAACTTTTTCTACATTTATTATTTTCAGTTTGCGTGTATCTGTGAAGCATCCGTTTACGGGGACTTCGATATAACTCATCAGACCCTGACTTAGTCTTTTATCTGATAGCGCATCTTTCCAGCTGGAAGTTACAAGATTCTGTTCGATTTTTTCAAAGGCAAGTTTTATTGATTCATCATAATTCAGTAACTTGATGCCCAGCATTTCTGCTAAATTGTTTGGTCGCGCAATAACTTCTACCTTCATGCTGTTAACAAGATTTTGCGCCAGTGAAAAAGATACTGCAGTTACAAAGTAAAGCCAGTAGGATGAAAGCTTAGGAGTCATAACAGGCACAACAAAAATTTTTCTTTTCAGTCCTCTTATCTTTGCAAAATGCAGCAGCATTTCTTTGTAGGTCATTATATCAGTGCCGCCGATATCGTAACTTTTGTTATAGGTTTCTTCTTTGCCTAATACTCCGCTTAAAAATTCTATTACGTTTTTTATTCCGATGGGCTGGCATTTAGTTTCCAGCCAGCGTGGAGTAATCATTACCGGTAATTTTTCAACAAGATCACGGATTATTTCAAATGATGCGCTGCCCGAGCCGACTATAATTCCTGCTCTTAATGTTGTAAGCGCATAAGATGAATCGCTTAAAATTTCTTCTACTTTTTTTCTTGAAGTTAAATGTTTGGAGAGTTTTGTTTCGTTTATAATTCCGCTGAGAAAAATTACCTGCTTGGCATTTGTTTGCTCAATCCGCTCTTTGAAATTAACAGCAGATGTATTTTCCATTTCTTCAAAGTCGCCGTCATTGCTTGCCATTGAATGAATAAGATAGTATGCTGCATCGATATCATTGGGAATATTTTCTAATGTTTCTTTTTTCAGAAAGTCACATTCCACAAGGCTTAAACTACCGCTTATATTGTTGCCGGAATATTTTTCTAAATTAACTCTTTGCTTATCTCGTACGCAGCAGATGATTTCGTGGGCGGTATTACTCAGGAGCTCGGGCAGCAGCCTCTGCGCTATATAACCCGTAACTCCTGTTAGTAAAATTTTCATGTGGGAAACTATGATATGTAAAAGTATACCTGAACTTTTCAACGAATGAAAGCTTAATATAGTTACGGCGAAAAAGTAATTACGGTTTTGATTCGAATTTTTCTGTCAATGGTAAAAAAATAATTTCTACCTATTAGTAGTAATAGGATAAATATGATTTAATCGAAAGAGAACTTTTATTACATTAATCGTGGGAGAAATCCCATGCGAAAGAATTTGAGAAGAGAATTTGAAAAAATAAAATGTGACAATAATGTGACTATTCAATTAACAATTAGTAATTAATAGTTAACAGAAAAATGTGACAATAATGCGACTATTCAATAAACAATTAGTAATTAACAGTTAGCAGAAAAAATGTGACAATAATGTGACTTTGACCTGACAGGTTTTTAATCCTGTCAGGTCTGCAAGCCAAAATGTGACAATAATGCGACAATATTATTTTGTGAAGTTTTGTGTACTTAGTGTTTTTGTGGTCAGATGTTATTTCTTATTTTGCAGAAACCCGTCAAAAATTCATCAAAAATTATAAAATGATGAAAAACAAAAATGCCGGTACTGTAAAAACAATACCGGCAAAATAAATGTGACAATAATGCGACTATAGTATATGAGATATGTCTCAATACTCAATACTTATAAAGCGTCAGCAGCTTTTCTTCAAAGACATCTTTCTGGAAGAAGTTTTCTTCAAGCTCTCTGGCAAACGGTACGGGTGTATCAAGACTGCCGCAGCGCATTACGGGTGCATCTAAATATTGAAAAGCATTTTCAGTAATGTATGCAGCTATCTCTGCGCCTATTCCTCCTGTAATTGTATCTTCATGAAGGATGATGCACTTGCCGGTTTTCTTTACTGATTCAAGGACAGTTTCTTTATCCCATGGGAGAAGCGTTCTCAGGTCAATTACCTCAGCTATAATTTTAGGATGCTTGCGCAGAACTGTATCTGCCCAATGCACTCCCATACCATAGGTGATAACCGTAAGGTCTTCACCTTTTTGTACAAGACGTGCTTTAGTAACATCAACTGTATAATAATCATCGGGCACTTCCATCTCAATGCTTCTGTATAGAGCTTTGTGCTCAAAGAACATAACGGGGTTCGGATCTTCAAGCGCAGCTAAAATCATACCCTTTGCATCATAGGGATTTGAAGGATAAAATACCTTCAAGCCCGGAGTGTGGAAGAACCATGCTTCATTCGATTGCGAGTGAAACGGTCCCGCACCTACTCCTGCGCCGCAGGGCATTCGGATTACAACATCGGCATTCTGTCCCCAACGGTAATGAATTTTTGCAAGGTTGTTTATAATTTGGTTAAATCCGCAGGTAACAAAATCTGCGAACTGCATTTCAACAACGGCTTTGTATTTTTTAATGGAGAGGCCGAGAGCTGCTCCGATAATTGCTGATTCACATAGGGGAGTGTTGCGGATTCGGTCGTGACCGAACTGCTCAACGAAGCCTTGCGTAACTTTGAATACGCCGCCGTACTCGGCAACATCCTGACCCATGATGATTAAATCTTTATGTACTTCCATTCCCTGTTTAAGTCCGTCTGATAGCGCATCAACTAAACGCTTAGGTGATGTTTTTTCGGAGACGGGGAAAGTTTGCTTAAATACATATGGAGCGTATACATCTTTAACTTCATTTTCAGTTACAGGTACAACACTAGGCGCAGCGAAAGTTGCTTCAAGCGCTGCTTCTATTTTTTGTTTGAAGTCTGCTCTCATTTCTTCAATCATAACATCGGAAAGGACTCCGTCTTCGATGAGATAGTTTTCATAATTTAATACCGGGTCTTTCTTAGCCCATTCTTCGAACAATTGTTTGGGAACATATTTTACACCTGATGCTTCTTCATGTCCGCGCATTCTGAATGTCATGCATTCAAGAAGTATTGGTCGTGGATTTTCCGCTATACACTTTTTTAAGTTGACGATTGTATCATAAACTTCTAAAATATTATTGCCGTCTATTGTATGGCCTTCCATTCCGTAGCCTATAGCTTTATCGGCGATGAGCTTACATTTGTATTGTTCATTAGTAGGAGTGGAAAGTCCGTAGCCGTTATTTTCTATTATGAAAATCACAGGAAGATTCCATACGGCAGCTACGTTTAGCGACTCGTGAAAATCGCCCTCGCTTGTTCCGCCGTCCCCTGAAAAAGCTACTGTGACTTTTTGTTCTTTATTAAGTTTACATGCAAGAGCTATTCCATCAGCAATGCCAAGCTGTGGGCCCAGATGTGAAATCATTCCGACAATGTGATAGTCATTTGTACCGAAGTGAAATGAACGCTCGCGCGCATTTGAAAATCCGTCAGGTTTTCCCTGCAATTGCATAAATAGTTTATCAAGCGGCAGACCTCGTGAAGTAAATACTCCAAGGTTTCTGTGCATAGGTAAAATGTATTCATCAGAATCTAGAGCCTCTGTTGCTCCGACAGAAATTGCTTCCTGGCCTATGCCTGAGAACCATTTGCTTATTTTGCCAAGGCGTAGATTTATAAGCATCTTTTCTTCTATTAAACGCGGAAGTAAAATTGCTTTGTAAAGGTTTAAAAGAGTTTCGTTATCGTAATCTTTTCTATCGAATTTTATAACTGATGTTTTATAGTCTATAGTTGTTTGTTCCAAGGTGAGTTTTGTTATTTGATAATTAAAAATAGGGATTTTGAAAAGCTTTTAATATGCTGAAATTTGGGAAGTTTTTAATTGTCTTAACTTATTTTACTTTTTTCCATAATTTTAATTCAAAGAAAATCATGATAAAAATTGAAAGAACTAATAGCAGTAACCCCGGCTTTCATACATTAATTAAAGAACTGGATAATGACTTATGGAAGATGAATTACTCCAATCAGGGTCATTACGATAAACACAATATTATAGAAAGTCTTCCTACAGTTGTAATTGCCTATGATAATGAAACAGCTATTGGCTGCGGATGCTTTAAAAAATTTGATGAAACTTCCGCTGAAGTAAAAAGAATGTACGTTGCTCCGTCACATCGGGGGAAGGGTATATCAAGAATGATTTTGACTGAGCTTGAGATATGGGCTAAGGAAGAGAATTATTCAGAAACGATTTTAGAAACGGGAACAGCTCAAACCGAAGCAATCGGCTTATATGAAAACTCAGGTTATTCTGTGACAGACAACTATGGTCCTTATATAGGGCTCCCGGATAGTATTTGTTTCCGGAAAAGTTTGTAAAATTGTTAGACCCATTCCGCTTAAAGTTAAACAGCCTGAATAACAAAATCTTTTAAGTCTAAATGGGCCGGACGAAACTCCCTAAAAGTAAAAGCGTAAAATCTTTTAATGCACGAACTGACTAAAGGAAAATATTATGGAAGTCACAATAAAATTTCAGAGGATAACGGGCTGATAATTTCGGATACAGTATATACTCATCCGAAAGTTGATTGGCATTACCACGAAAACATTTATTTTACTTTTTTGATAAGCGGAAAACTTTTTGAAGGCAATAAAAAAGAATCTTATGAATGCACTCCCGGTACTCTGCTCTTTCACAACTGGCAGGATGCACATTATAATATCAAACCGCCCGGCTACGCAAGAGGATTTCATATTGAGATTGAAAGAAAGTGGTTTCAGAATTTTCTTGCAGATGAAATAAATGTATCAGGCAGTTTTAAGATTGAAAACCCTTTAATAAAAACTAGTGTTAGAAAAATATTTATTGAATTTATGCATGTTGAGATTGAAGCAAAAATATCTATTGAGCAAAATCTGCTTAACATTTTTTCAGAGTTAAAAAATGATTCGCCTCTAAAATACAAAACTAAACCTTTATGGGTAAAGAAGATAAGAGAAATGCTCTCGGACGATTTACCGGAAAATATTTCTTTAAAATACCTGGCGCAAATGCTTGAACTTCATCCGGTCTATCTATCCAGGAGTTTTCCTGTGTATTTCAGGTGTAATATAGGGGAGTATATCAGGAAAATCAAAATTGAAAAATCGATAAATTTCTTGAGTCAGAAAAATCTTTCCCTATCCGAGATATGTTATTCAAGCGGCTTTTCAGATCAGAGCCATTTTAACCGCTGCTTTAAAAAAGCTTACAACATCACTCCCAATCAATACAGGACTTTTATTGTATAAAATATAAAGGTTAATTTCATTCTATACAAATAATTTCTTCCTTTGTATTTTTAGAAATAATAAAAAATATAATGAAAATATTCTACTGTATTTTATTTTTGTTCAGTTCTGCATTTGCTTTTTCGCAGGATATAAAATTTTACGAAGGCGGATGGCTGGGAGAAATTGAAGAAGGGTCATTTACATTTACAGTTACACTAAAACAGGTAAATGGAGATAAGTATATCTTTGTAATAAAAAATAAAAATGTTTCGTCTGAAAAAGAATTTACTTTTAAAAACGGTATAGCAGATTTTAAATTTGATGATAATATTTCATTCACTGCATATAGGGATGAGAATAAAATCGATGGCTTTATTACTTCCGGAATAATGAAGCATCATATTTCTTTTTTAAAAAAGCATGATGAATATACTAATGAATATATTGCCGAATGGAATCTGCTTGCTATAAAAGACCTGCAGAAGGAATTTTTTCTGAATATAGAAAACGCTGACGGAGATAAATTCGAAGCATACTCAGTGCCCGGTGATGAGAGAGTTCCGAACTTTATGAACTACGATTTTAGAAAAAGTAATGATACAATTTTCTTTAAAGATTTCAGAACCGGATTAAAGTATTTTGCAAAGCTCAATCAGGAAGGTTTTGTTTTAAACTTTGCTCTTTTTGGAAAAAATATAACTTCGATTAAGTTAAAAAGGATTGATACAAAATGGACTCGCAGCAAGAACTATTTTAAATCAGATGAAGTATTAAACGACGATTGGATTTCCGCTTTGCCTGAAGATGAAGGTGTGAATGAAAATCTTTTGCAAATTTTGACTGATAGCGCATTAAACGGAAATCTGGTAAAGACACACAGCATACTTATTGCCAGGCACGGAAAACTTATTTATGAAAAATATTTTAGCGGGTACAATGAATTTACGATGCATGATATGCGCTCCGGTTCAAAAAGTATTTCTTCTTCTATCATGGGCATAGCAATAGATAAAGGTTATATAAAAAATGCAGAGGAATATCTTTATGATTATCTTCCTTCTGAGTACAAAAAAATTATAGAGAGCGATTCATTAAAAAGTAAAATAAGACTTAAGGATTTGCTTACGATGAGCACAGGGCTGGATGCAATTGATTTTGGGATTGAGAGAGAGTCGAAGGCATCTGAAGATTTATACCAGAGTACGGAAGACTGGGCTGTAACAGTCCTTGAAGCGCCGATGATAAATCCGCCGGGCACTCATTCATATTACGGCAGCGCAAACCCTTTTTTACTAGGGCTGGCAGTAAAAAATTCAGTTCAAAAATCAGTTAGTGAGCCGGTTGAATTATTTATGCACAGGAATTTGTTTGCTAAGCTTGGTTTAGAAAATTATTTAATTCAGGATGACATTTCAGGAAATGTTTATTTCGCCGGTGGAATGTATATGAGACCGAGGGACATGCTGAAGTTCGGGCAGCTCTATCTTGATTCGGGTAAATGGAATGGTGAACAAATTGTATCAAAGGAATGGGTGAAGGAATCTTTCGGAAAATATTTCAAGCTGGAGAATACAGACGATAAAAATGAATACGGATATTTATGGTGGCACAATAACTATAAAAAAGGTGATGAGGTTATTGAGGCAATAGAAGCGCGCGGAGCAGGAGGGCAGTATATTATTTTGATACCAAAGTATAATCTTGTCTGCGTGGTTACTTCAGGTAATTTCAGAAATGGCAAATTCCGACAGCCGGAAAAAATAATGCAGGATTATATTTTGCCTGCTGTAAGATGACTACTGCATAAACTCGCTAACTGTATCAGCACCGGCTTCTTTCATTAACTTTGTGTTTGTAAGTAAAAGCTCCTTAGCAATTTTATTTATTTTATCCGAAGGAATAGCTTTCCATTTTTCAATATCATTCTCGGTTTTACCGTCAAATAATTTACCGGATATATCTCTTATCACACAAAAATTTCCAAATGCATGCGGATTGTTCCTGTCTTTGTTTGAGTTGTGAATGAAAAAATTTATAAGGCTGTAAATTGATTCTTTTGCATAAGTAAGTTCGACAAGTTTTGCGCGGTATTCAAGATCCGGTCCTGTAAGCTTAGGGAAAACTTTGTAATCCGAAAAATGCTGACCTTCGTGCTGAAGATAACTGACTTTAAAATTTTCAGTTGTTGTATCGTAAGCGCTGCCTACGCAAAATAATTCTTTATCTGTTGCCCAGCCGCCGGGATAGTATCTGCCAAGTGTTGCATAATCTTCCCAGCCCATTGTGACAACGTCATTCATGAAAACAACTTTGACTGTTACTTTACTCTCAGGTAAAGTTACATTGTAATCATTGTGGTCTTCTCTTGCCCAGAGAAGGAGGTCGTATATGCCTGCTGTTTTGCCGGTGGCAGATTTTATTCCATGGTCTGTCAGAAATTTTTGCAGGTAATCTGTGAAGTCGTCATGGACTTTCTGCTTTTCTTCGTTAAGATTAGCAAAATAATTTTTATAAAGGTAATCAGAAACCTTGTCCTGTAATTTTTTTTCAGCAGTATCGGGTTCTACTCGTTTCAATAATACTTCAGTCCAGTAACCTCTATAGATTTCTATTATGTCTAAAACGGATTGCTCTTTGGTATTGTATGTAAACTCGTCGGAAAAATTTTTGAAGCGGTTTATGAATTTCTGCTTTGTTTTAACCTGTTCATCGGATAGAGAAGAATCGGGAAAATCGATAGCCATAGTCAGCGCTTTAGGCACATCTCCCTGAAGCGCGTAATTATAGAACTGAAAAAAGGCAGGATTGTTTTTCTTTGTTTCCTGAGAGTAGGTGTTCATGCAAAGAGAAATTATAATTATAGTAAAAACTAATTTCATGATGTGAGAATTGTAAGTTAATTTTTCTGTTTGAAATTAAATACGAAAGAAGAGGGGATTTGTTTTTACAAAAATAAGATTGCTCGACATTCGATTATTGTGCTTACAATATTCAAAATTTTTCTTTTTCGAATGCCCTCAGACACTTAATTAATTGAAAATACTTTCAATTCTCGGAAAGTGTACAACTCGATAAACTCTAAATAAATCATTTGCTTAAATCTGATGCCTTGACACTATCAAATACTTTTACAATATTTGTATACAAATTAAATGTACCTACATTAAATGTTGGTGCAACTTTATTGAGAGCTACACAGTTAAACGTTCAAAGGAAACAATAGAATGAAAATAGAAGATGAAATACAACAAAAGGAGTTCAGTTCACCAATGCAAAAGACAGTCATTAATATAATATTCACTGCAAATTGGTTAAACCTGAAATTTTCTCAGGCATTGAAGCATTACGATTTATCACTTCCTCAATATAATGTTCTTAGAATATTGAGAGGGCAGAAGGGATGTCCTGCAACAGTTAACAGTATAACGGAAAGAATGCTGGATAAAAGCTCTAACGCTTCAAGACTTGTGGATAAACTAAAAGCCAAAGGTTTAGTGGATAGGCGAGAATGTCCGAACGACAGGCGCGCAGTTGATATATTAATTACCGATAAAGGGCTAATACTTCTTAAAGAACTTGATAAAGAAATTTTACACTTTGATGAGAAGCTGCAAAAACTTGAACCGGATGAAATGAGAGCAGTGAATGAAATACTGGATAAGCTAAGACAAAATGATACTGATATAGAGAAATCAGAAGATGTTATTAAAGTAAGCAATAAAGAAGTAACGGGAGCGGTTTGATTCACCATTAAACATCCGAAAATTTTACCTTAAATTTTTTAAATACTATTAATTATAAATTTTAAAAACTAAACATAAACAAAATGAAAAATCTCGCACTTTCAATCTTAGTACTACCATTAATTGCATTCATTATCGCAGGATGCGGAAAAACTGAAACAAATACAAAGACAGGTGAAAAAAATACAACAACAGAAACATCTAAACAAAATGCAGCAGGCTCTAAAGAATTAAAAGTAGATGCTGCAACAAGTGAAGTATTATGGCACGCTGAAAAAGTTGTCGGCAAACACGATGGAACTGTAAAAATAAAACAAGGTGTCATCAATGTAAAAGACGGAAAGATAGTCGGCGGAACAGTTGATATAGACTTAGCAACAATTGCAAATACTGACCTTACAGATGCAGAATCAAACGGAAAATTAGTTAATCACTTAAAATCAGAAGATTTTTTTGATGTAGCAAAATTCCCGACATCAAAATTAGAAATCACAGAAGTTACACCAGTACAAAACTCAGCTGCCGGTCAGCCGAACTATACGGTAAAAGGCAACTTAACTATAAGAGGCGTAACTAAAGGAATTACTTTCCCTGCAACACTTAACGTATCAGACAGCAAAGTAACAGGTACTGCAACATTTGATATAGACAGAACAGAGTTCGGTTTAAAATACGGTTCCGGAAAATTCTTTGAAGGCTTAGGCGATAAAATGATCAAGGATAACTTCACAATTAAATTTAATGTAAACGCAGGTATCTAAATTATAAAATATAAGGAAGCATAAGATAAAATGAAAAACGTAATTGATATTTCGAAGATTAAGAACCGGTACACTTATGAAGAATATAAGAACTTATCGGAAGAATTAGTCGAGCAAAAAAGCACTACAGGGCTCTCACAAAGCGAGAGCCTTATTGAATACACGAAGCTGAATTACTTCAGGATGACAAGAGTTGATAAAACGATGGTTATTAAAAACGATGTTAAAGAACTTATAAGTTCAATTGATGAGAAGAAATACTGGATACTTATAACAGAAGCCTGGTGCGGCGATGCTGCACAGGTTGTCCCGATAATTGGAAGGCTTGCTGAGCTAAACAAGAACATTGAACTGTTAGTAGTATTGAGAGATGAAAATACTGAACTGATGGATAAGTATTTAACAAACGGAGCGAGATCAATACCTATGTTAATTTCTTTAAATAAAAATTTTGAAGAAGAATGGCATTGGGGACCGCGACCACGACCGGCACAAGCTATGGTTATTGAAAACAAAGAAACTCAGGCATTAAGTTTCGATGAAATAAAAAAGCAAGTTCAGCTATGGTATGCAGAGGATAAGACTAATACGACTCAATTGGAAATATTAAAAAAAATAAATCAGGCGGCTTTTAATTCTCTTAGTGAATTTATAAAGGAGATAAAAAGCAAAACTGTAGAAGCTTAAAAGAAAATAAAAGAAAGGATAAATAATTATATGGCAAACATTATTGTAAGAGCAAATGAAAGAGGAGCTGCCGATCACGGATGGCTAAATGCAAAACATACATTCAGCTTTGCCGGATACTATAATCCGGAGCGCGTACATTTCGGAATGCTTCGCGTATTCAACGATGATATCGTAGCGCCGGGAATGGGATTCGGAATGCACCCTCACGATAATATGGAAATAGTGACGATACCGATACAAGGTGAGCTTGAACACAAAGACAGTGAAGGACATCATGGTGTCATAACACAGGGTGAAGTTCAGGTTATGTCAGCAGGCTCCGGACTTTATCACTCCGAGTTTAATCACTCAAAGGAGAAAGAAGTAAACTTAATGCAGATATGGGTATTCCCGCGTGAAAGAGATATTGAACCTAGATACGACCAGAAGGCATTTGATGAAGAAGGAAGAAAAAACAAATTCCAGATAGTTGCATCACCTGAAAAAGATAACGGTTCTTTGTGGCTGAATCAATATGTGTATTTTAATTTAGGAGATTTTGATGCAGGATCAACAACTAAGTATGAAAGAAAACTGAAAAATAATGGATTGTGGATTTTTGTAATCGAAGGCGAAGCAGAAGTTAACGGTGAAAAACTCGAAAGAAGAGATTCGATGGGAATAACAGAGACCGATACAGCTGAATTTAAATTCACAAAAGATTCAAAGATATTAATTATAGATGTACCAATGAATTAAGATATAAATTTTCGTAAGAGGAAGATTACGCCGGGCTTTTTGTTAAAAGTTTTCATAAGATTGGTTAAATAGCAAAAACAGTCCGGCAGTGATCTGAACTTGCAAATAAATTCGGGGGTAATATGGAAATCTGGCCAATACGGATTTCCCTTCTCATCCTTCTCAATTTTGCCTAAGGTCGTACATTGGTTTGATAAACCTGCAAAGCAATTGGGAAGGATTTTTTATAACTATGAATTAAGAATATTACGATGGAAAAAACTTTTGAAAATAAAATAAACATAAGTACTGAAAAATATCTTGTTCCCGCTCAGACAAGAATAGGACATGTGCACTTAAAGGTTTCTGACCTTGAACGTTCATTAAAGTTCTATCGTGATTTGCTCGGGTTTGAATTAACAACTATGTATGGCAGCCAGGCAGCCTTTATTTCAGCAGGAGGATATCATCATCACATAGGATTAAATACATGGCATAGCAAAGGCATGGGTCCTGCTCCTGTAAATACTGCAGGCTTATATCACACTGCAATATTGTATCCGACAAGAAAAGATCTGGCAGTTATTTTAGACCGATTGATCAAAGCAGATTATCCTTTAAGAGGAGCAAGTGACCATGGAGTATCGGAAGCAATTTATTTAAACGACCCCGATGAAAACGGAGTGGAGTTATATTGGGATAAGCCTAAGGAAGAATGGAAGTATAATTCTGACGGCTCAATAGTTATGGTTACAGAACCATTGGATATTGACGACCTATTAAATGAATTAAATAAAAATTAACTGGCAACAAAATTTATCTCGCACATAAATGTTAAATATAGCAATAGTAGTAGGTTCAGTAAGAACCGGAAGACAATCACATAAAGCTGCATATTTTCTTGAAAAGAAATTAAATGAAAGAAAAGATGTAAGCGTAAAAGTAATAGACCTTATTAAATATGAAATACCTATACTTGAAGAGAGATTAGGCAGAACTGATAATCCTCCTGCTGCCGTAAAAGAAGCAGGTGCAATTTTAGATTCTGCAGATGCAATTATTCTGGTTTCGCCGGAATATCATGGAGGAATGTCAGGTGTATTGAAAAATTTCCTTGACTACTATACTCAGGAAATCACACGTAAACCAATAGGAGTTGTAACAGCTTCGGGCGGTAAGTTTGGCGGAATAAATGCTTCACATGAAATGCAGAAGCTGATTCTTGCAATAGGTTCTTATCCTATGGCGAAGAAATTTCTTGTTTCATCTGTACATGAAGCATTTGATATTGAGTTCAATGTATTAAAAGATGATGTAGCAAAAGGAGCTGAAGTATTTCTTAATGAATATATATGGTTTGCTAATACAATTACTAAAGGAAAAAATTTAGACTGCAAAGCAGCTTAATTATATAATAAAGAACAAAACATTTTAACAAAATTAATCAAATTTTTATGTCTAAAAAAATATTAATAACCGGAGCAACAGGCAGCGTTGCAGGTTTAACGATACAAAGTATCCTTGCTAAAAATAAAGATGTAAGTTTAAGAGCCTATGTCAGAAATCCTGAGAAAGCAACGAAGTTAAAAGATTTAGGAATCGAATTAGTTCAGGGAGATTTTGAAAATCAGGATGCGCTTAATAAAGCAGCCGAAGGAATGGATGCAGTTTTCTCTCTTACTATTGCAAACCCGGATGCAGATAAGCAAGGAATTGCAATTACAGCTGCAGCAAAGAATGCAGGAGTAAAACACATTGTGAGAAATTCCGCAATAGGCGCAGCAGCAGACGCTCCGACAGAAAACGGTAAATTACACTTTGCTACTGATGAAGATATAAAAGCATCAGGATTAACTTATACAATTTTCCGCCCGCACTTCTTTATGCAGAATTTGTTCTTTGCATTACAAACTATAAAAGAACAGGGAAACATGTACTGGGGAATGGGTGACGGAAAAATGGGACTCGTTGACGTTCGTGATTTAGCTGATAGCTATGCTGAAGTTCTTGTTAATGGCGGACATGAAAATAAAATTTATACACCGACTGGTCCTGAATCAATTACATTCTACGATATGGCGAAAATTATTTCAGACGGTTTAGGAAAACCGGTGAACTATGTACCTGTTACTCCTGACGCAGTATTTGATGCATTAAAAGGAATGGGAGCCGATGATTTTACCGCGAGACTTATGAAACAATATTCAATTGCATACGCTGATAACTGGGGCAATTTTGTAAATGATGATATAGAAACAGTTACAGGCCATAAAGCAAGAAGCTTTAAACAGTTCTTTGATGAAGTAATGATACATGCTTTAAAATAAAAACATATGTAACTTTTTATTACAGTTTTTCGTTTATAAAATAACAGGTATGTGATAAATTTAACCTCCTCATTTTTTCTCGCACGAAAAATGCAGAAAGAGTCGGGGAGGTTTTTTAATTTATTATCATTTGTAAATTCAAGATAAATATTAGTAAATCGATTTACTGATAGCTTTAAGATATTTTCCACATTAATATAATATGACACCAAAAAAAGAAAAGCTGTTATTGTACACTCTGGCAACTATCCAATTTACAGCAATAATGGATTTTATGATAGTGATGCCTTTAGGCCCGCAGTTGATGCGTTTGTTTGATATAAACCCTTCGCAGTTCGGAATTATCGTATCTTCTTACACTTTTGCAGCAGGGTTCACCGGACTCGTCGGAGCATTTTTTATTGACAGGTTCGATAGAAAGACTGCGTTATTATTTAACTATATAGGATTTTCTATAGGTACAATTCTTTGCGCATTAGCGCCAACTTACGAATGGCTTGTTGCTGCGCGTATTGTAACCGGTTTATTCGGCGGTGTAATGGGCGCGCTTGTTATGTCAATTGTCGGCGATGTTGTTCCTGAATTCAGAAGAGCAACCGCTATGGGAATTGTGATGACTTCATTTTCTGTAGCATCAATATTCGGAGTTCCATTCGGATTATTTCTAGCTGACCTCGCAGGATGGCACATGCCTTTTTATTTCCTTGGCTTCATGGGTTTAATTGTAAGCGGAATAATTTACAAAGTTGTTCCGAGTGTAAACACTCATATGACCAAAGAAAGACCTTCACCTGTTCAGGTTATAAAAAATGTTTTTGGAAGTAAGATGCAAGTACGTGCCCTTATCTTTATGTTCGTGCTTATTCTGGGACATTTTTCAATTATTCCTTATATCAGTCCGTATCTCGTTGCAAATGTCGGATTTCCTGAATCGTATCTCAAGTATATGTATTTGCTTGGAGGGGCAGCAACGATTTTTACATCTCCTTATATAGGAAGATTAGCAGATAAATACGGTAAGCCAAAAATTTTAACTATAATTGCTTTGATATCATTAATACCGGTTCTTGCAATTACAAATATGCCTCATGTTTCCGTATGGATTGTGCTTACAAGCAGTACAATGTTTTTTATTTTTATCAGCGGAAGAATGGTCCCTTCAATGGCTTTAGTTACTTCATCTGTAACCCCGCAGCATAGAGGAAGTTTTATGAGCATTAACTCTTCAGCGATGCAGCTGGCATCCGGCACTGCTTCTTTTTTATCAGGATTGGTAATTGCAAAATCAGCCGGTGGAGAAATTTTAAACTATTCGTATGTTGGTTATGGAGCAGTTGTATTTACTTTAGCTGCAATATTGATTGCAAGAAAAATAGAACCTGTTTCACAGGAAGTAAAAGTAAATCCTGAATCAGAAAAAATAATTGAAGAAGAAGCCCGCGTAATGGCAGAAATATGAAATTAAATTTGAAGTACAAACTAATCCGTTTCGGTTTAATTACCGGAACGGATTATTTATTTGTATTTGAAATTCAAAAGTCTCAATCCGTTTAAACACACAAGTACTGTGCTGCCCTCGTGACCTACAACTCCTAACGGAAGCGGAAGCTGAATTCCCAATACAGAAACTATAAGCACAATAATTACAGCAAGTGAAAAGATAAGATTC
Source organism: Ignavibacteria bacterium (assembly GCA_041859205.1). Lineage (GTDB taxonomy): Bacteria > Bacteroidota > Ignavibacteria > Tepidaquicellales > Tepidaquicellaceae > JAFDZO01. The sequence goes on from JBHEKU010000091.1 coordinate 26,809, forward strand.
TGATATACAACTTTTTTTGCTTTACGGCTCAATGCAATTGCATATGGAATTTTTGTTAAGTCATCTGACATCAATACTACATCAGCAGTTTCAAGAGCAACGTCTGTTCCGCCGCCGCCCATAGCAATACCGATATCAGCAGTGGAGAGAGCAGGCGCATCGTTAACACCGTCGCCGACCATAGCTATCACTCCGAATTTTTTATTCTCTTTTACAATTCTAACTTTATCTTCGGGAAGAAGCTCGGCATAAAAATCATCAAGCCCTAAGTTTGTAGCAATCGCTTTTGCAACTCTCTTGTTATCACCTGTCAGCATAATTATTCTTTGCACACCGACTTTTCTTAATTCCTTTATTACATCAGCGGCATCAGGACGTATAACATCTGCGATTGCAATTATACCTATGATAAATGCTTTTCTTCCGTTGATAACGGCAACCAGCACTGATGTCTTTCCTTCGTTCTGATGCTGCTCAACAACTTTGTAAGCAGTATCTAAGTGATGAGTATCGTAATCGTCAAAGAAGTTCAAGCTCCCTACACAAACGGAGTTATCCTTTAAATCAGCAATAACACCTTTACCGGTAACTGACTGAAAATTTCTTACTTCCGGTATTTCAATATTTTTTGCAATGGCAGATTTTACAATTGCCTGCGCAAGGGGATGCTCTGATTTTGATTCAACAGCTGCCGCAATCGAAAGCAGCTCGTTCTCTTCTCCGCTCCAAATAACATATTCGGATACAGGGAGAGGAATAACTTTTACATCGGTAACTTCCGGTTTGCCGAATGTAAGCGTACCGGTTTTATCGAAAGCAACAACTTTTATATCGGCCGTCTGCTCTAAGTATGCTCCGCCTTTATATAGAATACCCTTCTTTGCTCCGTTACCTATAGCAGAAAGAATTGAAGCAGGAGTGCTGATAATCAAGGCGCAGGGAGAAGCAACAACCATCAATGTCATAGCTTTATAAAATACCGTATCGAAGTTTCCGTGAAAAACAAAGTATGGAATTAAAATCATTAGGAGAGTAAAAAGTATTACTCCCATAGCATAATACTGCTCGGCTTTATCTAGGAAGCGCTGAGTCTTTGCTTTCTGGTTCTGCGCCTCTTCAACCATCTTGATAATTTTTGCTATGGTGGAATCTTCAGCAAGGCGCGTGACTTTTATTTCAAGTCCGCCTGATTGATTTATCGTTCCTGCAAAAACTTTGTCCCCGAATTTTTTTGACACAGGGAATGACTCTCCTGTTAAAGAAGATTCATCCAGTGATGAATGACCTTCTATAATAACTCCGTCAAGCGGGACTCTTTCACCCGGGCGCATTATTACAATATCATTTATTATTATGTTTTCAATAGGGAGTATCTTAGTCTCATTTTTTATTCTTACCAATGCCTCTTTAGGTCGGAGCTTCATTAGCGAATCGATTGCTTTTCGTGTTCTTCCTATAGCGTAAGCCTGAAGCATATTGGAAAGTGAGAATAGAAATAACAGCATCGCACCTTCAAACGGAGCGCCGATGTATGCAGCGCCAAGCGCAGCGAGTATCATTAAGATATCTACATTAATGGTAAGCTCTTTTATAGAACGAATGCCTGCGCGAACTCCATACGTTCCTCCTGCTATGTAAGCAAGTAAGTAGAACGAATTATAAATAGTTTTATCTGCTTCAAATTTATCCAGTATAAACGCCGTCATCATTGCAATGAATGTAACAATGGTAAAGACTAGCTCAACTTTAGTTGAATCCAAAAACCTTGTAATAAAAGATCGGTCATCTTTTGCTTCATCATTTTTAGACGCAGCAATATGAAGTCCTTCCCGTTTAAAGTTTGCAATTAATTCTTCAGGAGAAATTATCTGATTATCAAAAGTTACAATAAAAGATTTGGTAAGGAAGCTTGCATTAGCTTCTTTTACTCCATCAATTGCAAGAGCCTTTTTTTCGAGAGCAATTCCGCAGGCTTCGCATGCACGACCGTTGAGATGAAGATTACAGGTCTGATAATGAGAAACTAATTTATCGGATAGGTCCTGAGCGATTTTTTTTACTTCGTCATTGTGGAGTTTTTCAGGGTCGTAATCTAAAGTGAGTTTATCACTAACGTAATCAAATTTGGAGCGCAGTATGCCGGGCTCTTTTGAGGTCACGTTGTCAATTATTTCTGCGCAGGTATGAACTTTATTTTCTTCGTTATTTTTCATTATAAGTTAATTTCATCATAAATTAAAGCAATATTAAGCCCATTATTTCGGATTTATGCGGACTGAATATAGATAGAGTCACATTTTTGTAACATTTTCCATTCAAAGCTGAGAGTCACATTATTGTAACATTTTAAAATTCGTCTATTGTTTTTACAATGTATGATTACATTATTTATAAATCTTGACGGGTTTTTGACGGATTTCTGCAAAATAATTTTTGAAAACTATCCTCTAAAATATTATATTTTATACATTGATGAATTTTTGACGGGTTTTATTTTCGTCAATGTTGTTTTTACAACACCGAAGTTTTTTATATTCGTAATTAATCTGAAAAAGTCGGATTTCTGAGCGCGCTCAGTCCCGTCTTTAGCGGGATTCTTCAGTTACGAATTTCTAATTTCAAATTTCAGATATTAGTTTGCAAATTTTTACTGAATAGATAAAAACACCGCACTAAAAATACAAAAAATAATTTTTAATCGGAAAACAATTCACTCTATTCCTACTAATAGGGAAATATTTTTTAAAAAAATTTATCCCTATCAAAATTTACCCAATAAAGGTATTTTTAAAGCTGAAATGACTCAAATTATATCAGATATAAATTTAGCAGCCTCGGAAATTCTGAAAGGAAATATTGTGGGCATACCGACTGAAACCGTTTATGGACTCGGCGCAAATGCGCTTGATGCAGACGCAGTAATAAAAATTTTTGAAGCGAAGGATAGGCCTAGATTCAATCCTTTGATAGTGCACTTATTGAATAAAGATAATCTTGATGAATACGTTGAAGAAATTCCCGAAAGTTTTTTGAAATTGTACGAAAAATTTTCTCCGGGACCGATAACTTACGTCTTAAATAAGAAAAAAATAATTTCCGATATTGTAACCGCCGGGAATGAAACTGTTGCAGTAAGATTTCCGTCACATAAAGTATTCAGAGAGCTTCTTGAAATTGTGAAGGTTCCTGTTGCCGCACCTTCTGCAAATCGCTTTGGAAGAATTTCTCCAACTAATGCAGAAGACGTTGTAAAAGAAATGGATGGAAAGTTAAAATATGTTTTAGAGGGCGGAAGCTCTGATGTGGGAATAGAATCAACGGTTGTTGATTTATCAGGAGAGTTACCTGTTGTACTAAGACATGGGTATATAAGCGAGGAAGAGATTGAAAATGTGATTGGAACGACGGTAGAGAGAAATACAGACAAGATAAATTCTCCCGGAATGCTTTTAAATCACTACGCGCCTCATACTCCATTGGTAATTGTTGAACATTTAAGTGACTTAGACAGATTTGAAGGGAAGAATTACGGAATACTGGACTTGAATAAATATTCAGACTTAAAAGAAGCTGCGAAGCATTTATTTTCTGATTTGAGAAGACTGGATGAAAAAGGATTTGAAATGATACTTGCTGCAAAAGTGAAAGATGAAGGAATCGGCATTGCAATAAACGACAGATTAGAAAAAGCACGTTTTAAAAATTAAATAATGCCTGAAAGAATTATAATAGAGTTCCCCGAGGATAGTAAAAACAACGAGAAAAGCGACAGACTAGAAATAGATATTAACGAAGAGATATCTATTCAACCCGTTGAGCCGAAAGTTAACCATGAAGAGAATAATAAAAAAAATATTTTAGATTCCAAATTAAACTCTTTCTATAAAGGCAGCGCTAATCTCAACGGATTTTTCAAAAGTGATTTGAAATTTCCCGAAGGAATTGATAAAAGCTTCAGAAGAAAACATCATCTGGAAATAAAAGACAGCTTCTTAAATTCTGTTTTAGAAAATAATAAATATTTTATTTTATCCTCAACATCAGGCAATGTTTATTTTATAGACAGGTTTGATTTCTCGGTAAACAATAAAATTTTTATAGAGGAAAATGTTTTTGAGAAGACGGGGTTGGTTGTTGATAACAAAGTTTTTGTTAACTCAGTTAAAAATATTTTTGAGTTTAAAGAAGAAGACGAAGTATTTTATGACGTTGTTTACTCCAGCGAGCGCGATTTTTTTATATGGAGCAATCTGAACCGCTATAAAAATTTAATTTTATTTCTTGAGTATAATCCCGAATCAAAAAAAGCTTTACTGAAAATAATAGATACGGCAAATCATTTTTCGATAACTGAGTTTGAATTCATATCGAATGACTTTTTATCGGATAGTATTTGTATCGGTGAAGGCATGGCGTATGTTCTGAACGATGACAAAATTTTAATTTGTGATTTAATGACAATGGACTTCAGAGAGATTAAAGTTGATACTCCGGGATTTTCAACATCACACTTTCTTTTTCAGAATTATAAATTATACTTCGCAAAAGATTTACAGGAATTATTTTATGTAAGCTCTTCCTCAAAGGAAAGCGCGTATAAGTATAGCGGAATAAAACTGAATTATATAAACTCTCTCTCCGGCTATGGAGAAAATCTTTTTATAGGAACAATTGACGGATGGAAATGCTATAAGAATAACGGGCTGCTGGTGTATTCGTTCGATGATGAGTATGAAAATAAAGTCGAGTGCTGCAATGAAAATCTTGTTGTGATTGTTAAGAAGAATAAGTTTGTGATACATAATCTAAACAGATTTCAGGAAGCGGAAAGCAGAACAGTTTCCTCCACAGGAAGAGATGAAAGCGATGATATAGTTTCGGTGCTGATAAGCTTTAACAATTTAATTGTATTAACAAAAGACGGAATCATCGAGCTGTACGCCGATGATAATCTTAATATTCATATATAAAAAATGAAGAAAGTTTTTGTATTAATATTTCTTGTTACTTCTTTAATCGCTTCTGCGAAAGATGGGAACAATTTTGTGTTCATGTTCGATAACTCGGGCAGCATGTCCGGTTATTATCGCGAGTCAAACAGTGCATTCAAGCTCTTTGCTAAGGCGCTAATGAAAAATTCTTTGAAGCCCGGTGATAATGCAAGTGTAATGCTTTTTACAAAATCGGATGCATCCAGAAAAATTGAATCTCCGAAAGTTTTATTCAGCGGACCTTCGGCAAATTTTAATGCAGACGGAGTAATAAAAGATTTTAATTTAATGCGCGGCAAGGACGGTGACTTCGGAACGACTGATTTAATTGAAGCGCTTGATAAAGGAATTGCAAGTCTTGACGGCAGCACGGGAATAATCTGGCTCATAACAGATAACATAAACGACAACAGCGGCAGCGGCGATTTATCTTATTTCAATACACTCGCATTTTATCAAAGATTAAGAAGCGACGCCAACATTAAAAAAATTATGCTGTTTCCTATTCCTGAAAAGGTTACTGAAGCAGGATATTCTTCAAATGGATATGTTGCGTATGCAATTGTTTACTCAAAAGAGAATTTCACTCAGCTGCACTATGAAGTTTTTGATAAAATGATTAGAGATGTCGGCATTAAGCAAAAAGCAATTACATTAAAGCCGCAGGATATAGGAACGATAGTCCTTCAGCCGCGAGTTGCAACGGGAAGAATAACAGAAGGCAAATTGTTTTTTGACGGCAAGACGTTAAGAGGATTTGGATTTGAGGAAGGCGAGAAAGTAAGAGAGACGTTTAATGACTTATCATTAAAATCAAATTTATATCCATACATAATAAAAAGCGCAAACCTGAATGTTCATCTGGATGATTTTAAGTCATCAGATTATTCAGTGAAATCATTGGGAACGCAGCAGATAACGCCATCAACTGTAAGCAACGTTTCTCCCGAGGGAGAGGTAACGGGATTCAATTTAATTTTCAATCTGCCGGAAATTACTCCTACATTTTCATTCAATACAATTTTTAAAGAGGATTTTTCCATAGGAGGAAATCTTGTTCTTGAAGTCTCACAAACCGATATTGCACTTGACCAGAATTATATAAACAGTTTTAAAGATTTATTTGCGCTGCAATCAATTCCGGAAATTTTTCAGCCATCGCTAAAGGATAAAAAAATTGTTACTACAATTCCGCTTGAGATAAAAATGAAATACGGACCGTGGAGATTGTTTGTATTGATTGGATTAATAAGTTTAGTTGTTCTCATCCTAGTTTTTCTTGTTATTATGATAATGAAGAAGAAGTGCTTCACACTTGTTATCGATAACAGGGATGAGCAGGATATCTGCCTCAGCGCTTTTTCATCGTACAATGTTTCTTATAATTACTCTTTAAATCTCGGAGTATTGAAGAAAAGCTTGTTCGGTAGAATAAAATTTGTGTATTCTAAGTTCACAACAGAGCCGGGAAGAACGATAATGATGTCAGATAATCTTACTGTACCTATAGAATATGAAGATGAAAATTTTAAGAAGACTTCGGTTCAGATAATGATAAAAGAGACAGCCGGGAAGTCAGAATCTGCCTCATATTCTGATGGCGGACAGGGTGGAATCTATTGAACTTAACCACAGAGGACACAGAGGTTATCACAAAGAACACAGAGTAAATATAATTAAATCTTTGTTTGAATTTCTAATATTATTCTGTGTTCTCTGTGTATTTCTTTGTGCTATCTGTGGTAAAAATCTTCCAAAGTTTTATCTGCAAAATAACAAATCAAATTCAATTAAGTACTGTAATCGTAGTATTTAAAGCGAATTTATACCATTCTTTATGAATTGATTTCCCTTGATTATTAGGTTATTTTTAATATTTTCCAAAACAAACCATTCTATTTACAAATGCCCGCAATTTTAGATATTCACTCAAGACAGATTTTAGATTCACGTGGTAACCCCACTTTAGAAGTTGATGTAGTGCTCGAAGACGGAACCTTAGGGAGGGCCGCAGTCCCGTCAGGCGCATCTACAGGTGAAAGAGAAGCAGTTGAATTACGCGACGGTGATAAGAAAAAATATTTAGGTAAAGGTGTTTTGAAAGCTGTAAAAAATGTAAACACAACTATTGCAAATAATTTATTAGGATACGATTCTCTAGACCAGACAGGACTTGATGAGATATTAATTAAGTTAGATGGAACTGAAAATAAATCAAAGCTCGGCGCAAATGCACTGCTCGGTGTTTCAATGGCGGCTGCTCACGCAAGCGCAAACCACTTAAACATTCCACTTTATAAATACATCGGCGGCGCGAATGCAAAAACGCTTCCCGTGCCTATGTGTAATATCATCAACGGCGGTAAGCACGCTGATAACACAGTTGATTTTCAGGAGTTCATGATTATTCCTACAGGCGCAAAAACTTTTTCAGATGCTTTAATGAGCTGCGTTGAAGTTTTTCATAGTCTGAAAAACGTTCTTCACAAACAAAACGCAAGCACATCAGTCGGTGATGAAGGCGGGTTTGCTCCGAATTTAAAATCAAATGAAGAAGCAATTGAAGTAATTCTTGATGCGATTTCAAAAGCAGGATATAAAGCTGGAAAAGATTTTTACTTAGGATTAGATGTTGCCTCCTCTGAAATGTGGAAAGGAAAAGGAAAGTATGAATTTTATAAATCTCATATCCCTACAAAGTCATCTTCACAGATGGTTGACCTTTATGCAAAGTTAGTGAAGGATTATCCTATCATTTCTATCGAAGACGGTATGGCAGAAAATGACTGGGACGGATGGAAAGAGTTAACAGATGCATTAAAAGGAAAAGTACAGTTAGTCGGTGACGATTTATTTGTAACTAACACTTCTATTTTCTCAAAAGGAATTGAGAAGGGAATTGCAAACTCAATCCTTATCAAAGTAAATCAAATCGGAACGCTTACCGAAACACTTGATGCTATTGAAATGGCAAAAATAAATAATTACACTGCCGTTATCAGTCACAGAAGCGGTGAAACTGAAGATACTACAATTGCTGATCTTGCAGTTGCAACAAATGCAGGACAGATAAAGACAGGTTCGCTTTCAAGAACTGACAGAGTTGCGAAATACAACCAGCTAATCAGAATAGAAGAAGAGCTTGGCTCAAGCGCACAGTATCCGGGAATTAAAGCGTTTTACAATTTATAATTATCAAAAAAAGAAATTAACGAAAACGTCTTTCATTAAATTTTGCATAAAATTATGAGAGACGTTTATATTTTAAAATATATTATACAAAATGAAACTTTCACAATTTAAGTACCCCATTCCAAAGAATCTGATTGCAAAAGCCCCTAAAGCTCCACGCGATATGGCTAAGATGATGGTATTGAACAGAGAAGATGAATCAATCCTTACTTCAAAATTCAAAAGCATTGTTGATTACGTTAACGAAGGTGACGTGATTGTAATGAACGATTCAAAGGTTTTCCCTGCGAGAATGTTCGGAACAAAGGAAAAAACAAGAGCGAAGATTGAAGTGTTTTTATTAAGACAATTGAATGCAGAAGAAAATATCTGGGACGTTGTTGTTGATCCTGCAAGAAAAGTTAGAATCGGGAACAGAATATTTTTTAATAAAAATCTTTATTGTGAAGTTATCGATAATACAACTTCCAGAGGAAGAATTGTAAGATTTAATGTTACTGAAGATTTTTCTAAAGTGATTGATAAGCTGGGTAAAACTCCGCTGCCTCCGTACATAAAAAGAGAGCCTACTGAAAAAGATAAAGCAGATTACCAGACAGTGTTTGCAAAGAACGTTGGTTCAGTTGCAGCGCCTGCATCGGGTTTGCATTTTACTCCCGAGCTTTTAAAGAAATTAAAAGATAAAGGTGTAAAACTTGCATACATTACTTTACATGTTGGACTCGGAACTTTCAGATTAGTAGAGGTGGAAGATTTATCGAAGCACAGAATGGATTCGGAATATTTTGAAATCACAAAAGAGAATGCCGATATAATTAATAATGCAGTTACAAAAAAAGGAAAACTTGTTGCAGTGGGAACATCTGTTGCAAGAGTACTTGAGGCAAACATTGTAACGACAAAAACAATCCGACATGGGAAAGGCTGGACAGATAAATTTATACATCCGCCGCACACATTAAGAGTTGTTGATAAGCTTATTACAAACTTCCAGTTACCGCAGAGCACATTGCTTATGCTTGTATGTTCATTTGCAGGAAGAGATTTTATTATGAAGGCTTACAAGAGAGCGATAAAAGAGAAATACAGATTTTATGCATACGGCGATGCAATGTTAATCGTTTAATATTTTTTATTCAAAGGCGGAGTTGTATTATAACAAATAATATAGCTCCGCTTTTTTTATTTAGAAAATGAAACATATTTTAATCATTCCGGCATCCGGCTCGGGCATCCGCTTCGGGTCAAAGACTCCAAAACAATTTTTAAAAATTGACGGCAAAGAAATAATTGCTCATACTATTGAGCGGTTCCATTCTTTGAAAATAATTGATGAGATTTATATAGCTGCACAGGCAGATAATTTTGATAAGCTTAAAAAAATTATTTCAAAAAATAATTTTACTAAAGTAAAAAGCATTGTTGAAGGCGGGGAAACCAGGCAGGCATCGGTGTTCAATGCGCTTAATATAATTGAATGTGAAAAGAATGATATTGTAATGGTTCATGATGCAGTGCGACCGTTTTTATCAAAGAAATTAATTTTGAGCTTGATAGAGGAGTGTCATAAATCCGGCGGAGTTATTCCGGGAATAAAAATAAGTGATACGGTAAAGCGCACTGATGAAAAGCAGTTCATACAAAAAACTCTTTCAAGGGAAAATCTTTGGACGGTGCAGACTCCGCAGGTATTCAGATGTGATATAATAAAAAATTCTTTTGCAAAGGCTGTTGCAAAGAATTTTGTTGGGACAGACGAAGCGGCGGTGGTTGAATGTGCGGGTTATCCTGTAAAAATTATCCCGGGCGAAAAGACTAATATTAAAATCACGGTTAAAGATGACATGAAGTTCGTATAAAAAGCAACCACAGAGAACACAGAATTTTATTCACAAAGGTCACAGAGAAATTAATTAATATCATTAAATCTTATCTTGACTACGAACTCTACATACTTCATTTTTTATTTTCTCTGTGTTTTCTGTGTAAAAACTCTGTGCACTCTGTGGTTAAAAAAATCCTGTAATATCTCAATTATTTTTAACAATTTTTATCATTACTTTTGCTTTAATGAAAAACAGCAAAGGTCAGTTATACATATACTCTCACGTCAGCAAAGTATTAAAAGGAAATCCTTTAGGTGATCCTTATGAAAGAGAGTTCCCTATATATTTCCCTCCTTCGTATGAAAATTCAGATAAAAAATACCCGGTAGTTTTTTTTATAGTAGGATTCACGGGTACGGGTTTCAGTCACCTTAATCGCAGCTTTCTGGTAGAAAATATTCAGGACCGTTTTGACAGGCTTATCAAAGAAGGCAAGATGAAGGAAATGATTGTTGTGATGCCGGACTGCATTACAAAGTACGGAGGAAGCCAGTATATAAATTCTACGGCAACCGGGAGATATGAAGATTATATAATAAATGAACTTGTTCCGTTCATAGATAATAATTTCAGAACAATTCCTCATGCGCACTCGAGAGCTATATGCGGAAAATCTTCCGGAGGATACGGAGCAATGATTTTATCAATGAGAAATCCTGATGTGTTCGGACTGATGTGCACAACTGCAGGCGATTCATACTTTGAATATTGTTATAAAAATGAGTTTGGATTTTTTGTAAATGATATCGAACGATACGGCAAAGGTGATAAAGGCGTTGCGAATTTTATTAAGAATGAAATTAATTTCAAACAGCCTAAGCCAAAATCATTCCATAATATAATTAATACAATTGGGATGGCAAGCTGTTACTCGCCTAATCCTGCAAACATGAAAACCAAGGGATATAATTTTGATCTGCCAATGGATTTAACTACAGGAGAAGTGAGGCAGGATGTTTTTAAGAAATGGCTGAAGCATGACCCTGTGAATTTAGTCGGCAAATATAAAACTAATTTGAAAAAATTAAAGTTAATATTTATTGATGCGGGGAAAACAGATGAGTTTGCATTGAACGTCGGCGCTAGGATTTTTTCGCAACGGTTAACAAAAAACGGAATCAAGCACTACCACGAGGAATTTAATGGGGGACACTTCAATATTCAGTTCAGGTATGACAGGACATTTGAAATGATTTCCAAACATATAAAAAGTTAAAATAAAGTTTATAAATTTGAAACCACTTGTAATATCTACATGGAAACACGGATTAGCAGCGAATGATGCCGCTTATCAGGTTTTAAAAAACGGAGGAAACTCTCTCGATGCAGTTGAAGCCGGAGTAAAAGTTTCTGAAGATGATCCGACTGTTTTAAGCGTAGGTTACGGGGGACTTCCTGATGCAGAGGGCAGAGTTACTCTTGATGCTGCTATCATGGACTGGAAGGCACGAATTGGCGCAGTGATTTGTGTAGAGAATATCAAGAACCCAATTTCTCTGGCGAGAAAAGTCTTAGAAGATACTGAACATACAATTCTGGCAGGAGACGGCGCATATGAGTTTGCATTAAAGAACGGATACGAGGCAGAGAATCTTCTGACGGAAAATTCATTGAGAAGATTTAATGAATGGAAAAATTCCGGAGGAAAAAATGCGGAGGAAATTCATACAGATGATTATTCTATATTAAAAAGAAAAGCAGATTCGATTAATGAAGACGGCAATCACGATACAATCGGAATGGTTGCAATAGATAAAGACGGACATGTATCTGCTTCGTGCACAACTTCAGGAATGGCATGGAAATTACATGGGAGAGTCGGCGACAGTCCTATTCCCGGCAGCGGACTTTATGTTGACGGAGAAGTCGGCGGCGCTGCATCGACGGGCAGAGGAGAAGAATGCATAAGAGCATGCGGTTCATTTTTGATTGTTGAATATATGAGATTAGGAATTTCACCTATGGAAGCTTGCAAGATTGCTTGTGAAAGAGTAGTTAAGCTGAATTTGCTTTCAAGTAAAAATCGTGACCATATTTTTCAAGTGGGATTTGTTGCTCTTAATGTAAAAGGCGAGTATGGTGCTTACAGTGTAAGAAAAGGATCTGAGTATGCAGTTTATAATCAGAAAGGAAATCAGTTGATTGAAGCTCAAAATTTCCTTGATGAAAATTTTACAATTGAAGATTTATAATTTTATAGTATGGATAGCTTTATAATAATTAAGAACGGAATAGTACTGACTCTTGACAGACACGGAAGAGCGGGCATACATACGATTGTTATAAAAAATAATAAGATAGTTGAAATTGATTTTGATAACAGATTTGAAATAGGAAAATTTATTGACAGGTATCCTCAGACAAAGTTAATTGATGCGCAGAATAAAATAATTGTGCCCGGATTTATAAACTCCAATTGCTACTCCACATTTTCACTTAATAAATTATTTTTCAAGAAGTGTACATTTGAAAGTCTTAAGGAAAATCCTGCTTTACAGACGATAGATAAGTATTTGTATCTTGTTGAAAACGTTACGAAGAGGAAAAATATTTTTAAGGTTAATTATTTAAAATCTATTTGTGCAGGAGAAGTAAACTTAATTGAATCATCGGGAGATATAAATCACGAGCAGATGGATGATGTTTTGAGCGGCTCGAATATGACGGTGAATTTAGTCGATTATGAAAATAATAAATCAGCTAACGCTCCTATAGATGCAAAGAGTTTTTCAGGTGTAAGAGGTGATGAACAGATAAATATGTATCTGGTGAATAATCTGAAGAACCTGACTAACTCCGCCGATGTAAAATTATTTTTAGAGGTTTATCAGAGTGAAAAAGATTTAACTGAGATAAAGGATTTATTCAGAAAATCTTTAATATATGTGCTGAAAGATTATAATCTTTTAACTCAGTCAACGATACTTTCCAATCCGATTTATCTGAGCAAGAATGAGTTTGATGTATTGAATTCTACTTCTACAAACGTTGTACTGTCTCCATCTGACATTGTAAATTTTTATCCGAGGACATTTGATTTCAGAAACTTTATTTACTCTGATTTAAATGTAAGTATAGGCACAGGTTTCACAGGGAAAAATGTATTCTCCGAGATAAAATTAATATCATCTCTTTGCTCAAAGAACATTAGAAACTACGAGCCGCTTTTAAAAATGATTTCATTGAACGGAGCGTATGCGCAGGGTATATCGAATCTTACAGGCTCAATTGAAAAAAATAAGTTAGCGAATTTTGTATTCTTTGATTTAAATAAATTTAATTCGTTTGCTTCATTTCCTGAAATTGATTCGGAAAAAATTTCAGAGTACATAATTGAAAATTTAAATTCGGAAAACATATCAGATGTAATAGTCAACGGAATTTTTGAAGTTAAAGATTATAAAGTTGAACTGGAATTAGATTTTAACCCGTTAAAAACTGCTTCAGAAATTAGTGCGGACTTATATAAGGTAGGAAACTATCTTGAGTATGCAGAAAAGCAGAAGTTCAAAAAGCATGAGATCATTAATGAGGAAATATTTGATAACCCTTATGTAAGCGGCGGACTTGAAGAGACACAGAGAGAATTATTAGTAGAGTTCGGAGAAGAATTCAGAGTTGTAAAAAAGGAAAGTGATGATATATTGCAGCCGATAGATACTTCATTTTTGCCCGGTTCAGTAAATTCTTTATCTTATATAGATTCTTATGACTCGGATTTTAATTTTTTAACTCTGGAAGAAGAGAGCATTTCACATCCGATAGTTAAAGAAGGTGTAAAGTTTTCAGCGAAGAAAATTTCATTTGATGAAGAAGAAACTTCTCTTGCAGAGAATAAAGGAAGACGTGAAGAGAAGCAAAGTGAACCTGTCAGAGAAAAAGCTGTAATAAGAAACACAGACTCTCATGAAGAAACACAAAAACCCAAGGATCCGCAGTTCAAAAAAGTTAAACTTCGTTTCGGATTCAGTGACGATAAATAGATAATAATTAAATGAAACTTGCAACACTGCTGTATGTTAAAAATGATAACGGTGATTATCTTTTGCTCGAACGTGTTAAAAATCCGAATAAGGGTTTATTCTCTCCTCCCGGCGGAAAATTAGATTTGCATCTTGCAGAATCTCCCATAGAATGCGCTGTGCGTGAGGCGCATGAAGAGTGCGGTATAGATTCAAAAAATGAGGACTGGAAACTGATAGGTATAATGACGGAGAAGGAATTTCCTCACATTGGAAACATAATGGTTTTTCTTTTCGAGTTTAAAAAAAGAGTTAACACTACTCCTCCTGAATTTCACGAAGGGAAATTTCACTTCGTTCCGGAAAAAGACATAATGTCATCTAATATTCCCGAAACAGATAAAAAATATATCTGGAGCAGTATTCTGCAAAATAAAGAATGTGACGAAGTTTTCTTCCTGAATATGGACTGCACTAACTATCCTGAAATTATCTTAAAATAGAAATTTTATATATATTATAATTGTTGTATTAAGTAACTCCAAAAAATTAAAAAGGATTAAAGTTGTCAGAGATATCTACCCCAGTTAAATCGGTATTACCGGACACTCAAAATTTACAAGACCCCCGTAATCTTGCCATCGATAAAGTCGGTGTAAAGAATGTTAAATACCCGATAATAGTAAAAGATAAAGAGAATTCTATTCAGCATACAGTTGCAACAATTTCAATGACAGTTGACCTGCCAAAAGAATTTAAGGGCACACACATGAGCAGGTTCGTAGAAATTTTACAATGCAAAGAAAGAGAAATGCATGTCGACTCCGTTGATAAAGTATTGGAAGAGATGCAGAAAAAATTGAACGCAACAGCCTCACATATAGAAATGGAGTTTCCGTTTTTCAGAACAAAGAAAGCGCCTGTAACGAAGAAGGAATCATTATTAGATTACAGAGCAAAGTTCCACGCTGCTAGAAGCAGCGATACAAAAGATTTTGTTCTGACTGTAGTAGTACCTGTTACAACTTTGTGTCCTTGTTCAAAAAGTATTTCAATACATGGTGCGCATAATCAAAGAGGCGAGGTAACAGTTTCAGTTAGATTCAATGATACAGTCTGGATAGAAGATATAATAACGCTTGTTGAGCAAAGCGCAAGCTCTGAATTATATTCATTGCTAAAAAGAGAAGATGAAAAATTTGTAACGGAGAGAGCTTATGAAAATCCGGTGTTTGTTGAAGACCTTGTAAGAAATGTTGTTTTAAAATTAAAAGAAATGCCTCACATTACCTGGTATAGTGTGGAGGCGGAGAATTTCGAAAGCATACATAATCATAATGCATACGCATTGATTGAATCCCATAAATCCCTTAACGGATATATAATTTCCAGATATTAAGTTTTTGAGCAGGGCTCAGGTCTTGCTCAACTTTTTATTTCTGTGTCTCTCTTTCTCTCGCAGGCTAAACGGAACAAAAAAGGTTTTAATTCGTTGAAAAATTAGCATATTTTATTTGTCTTTGTATAAATTTTAAAATTGTATATTTTTATAATCCACCAAAAATTTATTAAAAAATGACCAAAATTAAATCATTATTAGCGCTTTTTGTATTTTCATCATTCTGTTTAATGGGCTTTTCAACTGCAAAAGCAGTCGAAGCACCAACCGTATCCGCATCTGCAAATAAAAAAACATTTTCTGCGGGTGAGAGCGGAGTTTTAACAATTAAATTTAAAACAGGCGCTCATGTAAAAATCCCTAAAGATCCTGAAATTGAAATTACAATTACAGATGGACTTGAAGGCGGAGCAATGCAGGATTATTCAGGCGGTTCAGATGATTATTTACCAAGTCCTTCGCAGGTAAAATATAACTTTTCTGTTCCATCAGGTGCAGCCAGCGGCTCAACAATTACTATTAAGGGAAAAGTAAAATTCGGATATTGTAATTCAGATGACGGTGTTTGTAAAATTGCTACAAAGAATTTTACAGCCAAAATAAGAGTGAAATAAGAAGAGTAAAATAATAAGAGCTAAGTAATCAAAGTTTAATAACAAAGTTATAAGAAAGATACCGGAACATCGTATATAGAATGAAAAATGCTTACTATTTTATTTCAGATGTTCATCTGGGCTACGGAACAAAAGAGGATAACGTATTAAAAGAAAAAGTCCTTCTGCACTTCATGAATTTTATAAAAGAAGATGCGAAAGAACTATTCATTGTCGGTGATCTGTTTGATTACTGGATGGAGTATAAGCACGTAGTTCCGAAAGGCTATTATAAGCTATTTGCAAAAATTTCTGAGTTTGTAGAAGAGGGAATAAAAATAAATTACCTGGCGGGAAATCATGATTTTTGGCGGGGTACTTATTTTAAAGATGAGTTTGATATCGAAATCGTTTTTGATGAGATTGTTCGTGAAATAGACGGCAAAAAATTTTTTGTACATCACGGAGACGGAATGGCGTACAAAGATACGGGATATAAAATACTGAAAAAGATAATGCGTAGTAAAGTTTCGCAGTTTTTATATTCCAAACTTCATCCTGATTGGGGACTTGGGCTTGCTAAGAAAAGCTCGCACTCAAGCAGAATGCATACAGGGCAGAGAGATTACAGCAAGCACGACGGTTTAAGAGATTTTGGCGAGCTAAAAATAAAAGAAGGTTTCGATTTTGTATTAATGGGGCACAGGCACAGACCATTAAGAGTAGATTTTCCCACGGGCACATACATAAATCTGGGAGACTGGATTGATAATTTTACATATGCAGTTTTTAAAGATAAAAAAATAGAACTGATAAGTTACTACAACAAAAAAGAAAATAAGTATAAACAGGAGACAATAAAAGCGGTTGGCTAAAAAAGATAAATATAAAGAAGAAGAACTCGATAAATATCTCAACGATAAGGAATACAGAAAGAAGGTTTCAAAGAAAAACCGGAAAGCAAATAACGTACTCGGTACGGCAGTTGTTTTTATTTTAATAGGAATTATCTGCTTTGCCGGATATCTGGTTTATCTTGCGCAAGGACTTCCATCACTTGCCGAATTAGAAAATCCCAAACTCGAAGAGGCTACCAAGGTTTACTCTGCCGATGGTGAATTAATTGATAAGTTCTTTTTGAAGAACAGAACTAAAGTTACCATTGAGAATAGTCCTAAAGAAATGATTAATGCTTTAGTGGCAACTGAAGACAGAAAATTCTTTGACCACTGGGGATTCGACTTAGACAGAACTATCAAAGCTATGGTAAAAAACATCATGGCTTTCAGAGTGAAAGAAGGCGCCAGTACAATTACACAGCAGCTTGCAAGAAATATGTATCCCGATGTCGGTAAGGAAGTTTCCATTAACAGAAAACTTCGCGAAGCGATGACTTCCATTCAGATCGAAAGAACTTATACTAAGCAGGAAATATTAGCATACTACCTTAATACAGTTTATTTCGGAAAAGGTGCATATGGTGTAGAAGCAGCTGCGCAGACTTATTTTAAT
>JBHEKU010000190.1:0-3732 GCA_041859205.1 Ignavibacteria bacterium
AACAAAAATGACGCACTAAAGAATAAGAATATTGATAGAATAAAAAATATAATTATTGTTCCTATTGCAGCCACGGGAAACACTGGGAAAAAAATTGAGAATGGAATTAAAATTGCTACTGGGAAACAGTTAGAATTTTCGAAATTTAATGTCATCTTGGCACATGACAAAGTCAAGGATTTCGAAAACATCAGAAATATGGCTGATGATTCCTTTAATATTCTTGAAATAGATGCAAAATGGCACCACCTTGATAACTGCATTCTTTGTTATTCTGATAATACAAAAGATGCAGAACCTCTACCATTATTTGAAACAGACAATTCATCACTAACCCCATTTTTAATTTTTGATTCTCCCAAAGGCAAAACAACAAAAATTCATCTTAATGAAATAAAAAATAACCTCTACTCTTTTGGAGATTTAAAGTTTCAAAATTCACTTAGATACCAAAGTGTTGAAAGAAATAATAACTACAGAGTTTACGATATAGATTCTGATATTTTTATTAATGATAATATAGGAAAAATTGAAAAATGGCTTAAAGAGGTTGTCTTAAAAACATTGGTTGATAAGAAAATATATTCCAGCTTAGATAATGTCATTATTATAGCCCCTTGTCATGAAAGCAATTCTCAATTCATAAATATAGTAAATGAATTTGTTTTTTCTTCTACTGCAACTATTATCCATCACCAGGATGGAGTTGATTTCATGGAAAATTTTAAGCTACTTAATACAAATTATTTAAAAAGAGAAACAACAAAAATATTTTATTTAGATGATTCTATTATTTCTGGTGGACACTTTTTTAATATTTATGATTTAGTAAGAAATGCTTTGGGAGATTCAAAAGCTTTTTCCGCCTCTATATTCCTGAACGACCAGTCACAACCATTTATACATGACCGAGTAATACGCTGGTCAGGATATCATTTTTCTTTTACAACATTCAACCAACCCCCCCCCCAAAATGTATTTGGAAATCATCCTTTAATGCAGGAAAATCTTAGATATACCACCTTGCAAAGTTCTTCGTTACACGATGTATTAAAACAACATTTCTATTCTAAGACTAAAAAACTAGACCCAAAATATAGAGCTAAAGATTACAATGTTAACAGTACTCATCAAGTTAGGCGTTTAAAATTGTTCGAAGTTACGCATAAAATCTATGAATATTTTACTGACAATACAACTTATCCTGACCATTTAGATACTTGGTGTAAACAGTTGAACTTTGAGCTAAAATACAGCATTATTGCAAGTATAGATGATGCTCAATTAAACAAAATGGCGGTATTAAAAGCAATCTCTCAATTTCCATTTCTGTTTTACAAAGACTTAAAAATTACAGCTTTCAAATTCCTAAAAGAGTGGATTAACACGGAGTTGAAAGTAAATATAAGTTCAACAGAGTCTATTTCAAGTGATGATGATTTCAGGCAACTATCGACTTTCAAATTTTTATTTCGCAGGGCACATTTTTTACGATGTTATACGATTTTAAATGAAATATTTTTAAATGCTCTTTTTACTTGGTTCTCACGAATTGATAATTTTATTGCAAAAGACGGCAAGAATTATTTCTCGACTAAATTAAATGAACTTAATGACCTAGAACGAGCTACAGACTTTTTTAATATTAAGCAATTTGAACATCAAAAAGAAATCATAGATAACAAAGAGGATATAATTAACAGTCTTAAAAATTTCCACATATTTATTTCAGGTAATTATATAGAAATTATTGAAGCAAACCCTTGTGCTATAAAAAGGTTATTGTCTGGGATAGATACTTTGCAAAAAAAGCAATCTCTTCTGTCAACCTCATGCCGAATATTCATTCGAATGCTACAAATAGAATCTGCAA
Source organism: Ignavibacteria bacterium (assembly GCA_041859205.1). Lineage (GTDB taxonomy): Bacteria > Bacteroidota > Ignavibacteria > Tepidaquicellales > Tepidaquicellaceae > JAFDZO01. Next base: position 1,874 of record JBHEKU010000190.1, read on the forward strand.
CAGTTATTAATCATTTTACAACTATGATAGCCCAAGAATATCGTTATAAATGGAGAGATCTATACAAGGATAATCAAAGAGACCAACTCAATACGGACACAAAAAAAATAGTTGAGTTTTTCAACAATAACAGACAAATTTTAAAAACAAATAAATATGAGTTAGTTAAAGATATTTTTCTAAACAATAATGAAGACTGGCTTCAAGAAAACACACCATTCATTAATTTTCTTTGGATAAAACAACTATTGTATGCAGATACACATGATAATAAATCACAAATAAATATTAATTATCAAACCGAAATTGATGAAATTATAAAAAAAATGAAGGGTTTTTATATAAACAGTAAGATAAACGCCTTTCTTATTGTTACCGACGGGCAAGGAAACCCTCATGTAGTTTACGAAAAAGATGATAATTATGTATTAAAAGGTTTCGAAGAATTCTATAATCTGTTTATTGCAGATAAGGACAGAGAACAAAATAAGAATAGTCATCTTTACTATCAATTAATGAGTTTTCTTCAAGGCATTCCAACAAAAAATAAACAATCTTTTGAGACCACTTTAGAATTAATAAAGTCGGACAATCAATGGAAAGATATTTATGAAGACGAAGTCACGAATTTCGAGCTAATTTCGGACCAAGAATTGAAATGGATTTATCTAGTTAGAATAACAGATTTGAAAGAACACAAAGGGAACTGCAAATTCGAAACACAAGGCGTTATCGGTTTTTTTAGTACCGAAGATCAGTCAGAAGATATTTTCGGCAAGCAACTTACAATGCTGGTTAGAAGTGATTTAAGCGCATTTATTAATAAGCATCACAAAAGTAGTGAGTTCTCCGCTTTGATACAAAAAAAACATAGAACAGATTATCAATTTATGCTAAGTCATGGAATTGACACTTACCGAAATGCCGTTAATTTCTATTTACATAAACTGAATGAAAACAAAGATTCAGGCGATACACCACTTAATTATGAATATTTAAAGACTGCACTTACCTTTTTAATAGGTAAAATAGCTTTAATGGATATTGAGACACAAATCTTTGAAAAACCTCATGACGAGCATAATTATGAAAGATTTACTTTAAAAAAATTTATAGATGAGTTTAAAAAGACTTACAAGTACATCCTTTCTTTTCATAATTCAAAACTAGATTTCTATGATAAAGATGAAATAAACAAATACATTGAGATTGAAAGTACTATCCCAGAAAAAATGATGGAAATGGAAATTTGTTATCCTAAAAATTTAAAAGAGCAAATCGTTTTTGAAACTATTTATAATATTAGGAAGCATGTAATAAAAACTTGGTATGATGAAATTGATGAAAATAAAAAATTAATAATAACTCTTGCATTACAGGAAACAAAAAGTAACTATTTCCTTGCAGTAACTAACAATTATTTTTTAGACAAGATAAATTCTACAAAATTAAATCTGAAACTAATTGACAATAAAAAAGACGGCTTAAACCTTATTAATAATATTCTTAAAAGGGTAATAGAACAAGGCATTGAAATTAAAGTTCCTGACTCAAATAACTTAAATGAAGATGCTTATAATAATACTTTCACAATAAACATCCCATTAAAAAACAAATAATATGACACCAAAAAAGAAAATCGTAATTATAGAGGATGACTATTCTCAGTATTCAATAATCCGTGAATTGTTATATGCTGATTTTGAAATAAGAAACTTAAACAAAACTGAATTTAATAAACTTACCGCAAAACTTATGAGGTTCTTAAATTCAAAAGATTCAGGAAATAACTATTCAACAGCTATGGGAAATTTTAAAGATGTTTCCGCTTTTATTGTTGATTATGAATTAAAAGAAGA
>JBHEKU010000286.1:0-2822 GCA_041859205.1 Ignavibacteria bacterium
GGTATATGTTTGTACTTGCAATTCACTTACTATATTGGCACTTCTCGTTTCAGACCATATACTGTAGACTCTGATGTCAGAATAATCACTCGATCCTCTTTTGCTGAGGTAAACAAAAATTGTATCACCGGAAGAGTTGAAATCACCGGCAGTCAAATTAAGATCAAATTCATCTGTACGACAGCCGCTTGGGTCATCAGCAGTTGCGTTCATGTTTCTGCCAAGCGATATTACATTATCTGATTGACCGCAATCCCCGCCCCCGTTCGGTTCAGTTTCACTTTGATCAGCTAAACTTTGCCAGCCTTTGGTTTTTGTTTCCATATATACATTGTACTGGTATCCATTAAAACGGGCATGACCAGAAACTGAACTCAGCTTAAAATAATAGTGTCCTGCGCCGTTTCCCGTAGCTCCACCTATCGGTAGTGCGAATCTCATTCTATCATATGGAAAAGGATTATAGCCGTTGTCAGCCCTTGTCCAAGAATAATTGTCAATATAAGTTTTTAAAGCTGAGTTTTGTTCAGCGCTTCCCCCGTCTCTATGATTATATACAACATCCGCAACTGCTTTTAGGCCGGCAGAATTAAACTCTGTTATCAGATCGTCGACATTTGTCCTTGTGCCAAATCCGGTAGCGCCTCCACCATACTCTCCTAAATCATAAAGATCTTTTGGATCATATCCGTTGCTTGAATTTCCAAAACTTGCTCTTGATAATGGAGGTAGCCACACATAGGTAAATCCGGCATTTTTAAGCGCCGTTGCTTTAGTCCGGATTGTATCAGCCCAATTATAACCGGCTCCGGTTTTAGGATAATCCCAATACCATCCTTGCATCATAAAATCTTGCGCTGCACTTTTAGATAGCAACAAAAAAAATATAATAAATATGAAAGGAAGAAATTTGTCGAATCTCATTTTTTCTCGTAGTCTATTTGATTTTAAAAATAATAAAAAAAAGGCGGTCGCATAAACCGCCTTTTCAACCTATGCTGATATTAATTATTTGATCAAAAGCATCTTCCTGGTAGCGGAATAATTTCCGGCATTAATTGTATAATAATAAATCCCGCTTGGTAATCCACTTGCATCAAATTTTACTTGCTGCAATCCCCTTTCTTGATATTGGTTTATCAGAGATTTCAACTCTCGTCCTATGGAATCATATACTTTTATTGAAACAAAACTGTTTTGCGGAAGTTCATACTTAATTGTAGTAGTGGGATTAAATGGATTTGGAAAGTTCTGCTGAACCGAAAAACTTGCTGGTAATTCTAACTCAACTTCAATAATTGGTGAATATTCGAACTTGCCGTCAAAATCTATTTGCTTAAGTCTATATTGGAATTTTGTTCCGCCGATCGGCGAATCTGTAAAAGTATAATTTTTAGGAGAATTGCTGTTTCCATTTCCATTAACAAACCCAATTTTTCCCCATATATCGTTTAAGGAAGTAGAGGTTCGCTCAATTTGAAATCCGTAATTATTGACTTCTGTAGAGGTTTGCCAATTAAGTTGAATACGGTTGTTCAAGATCAACGATGTAAATGAATTGAGTTCAACAGGTAAAGATGCATCAGTAGAAAATGTTGCAGTAAAATTTGTAGGGTTTCCATTGTTATTGTCATATAGAGGTCCAACTGGATCTCCAGTTCCACCAATATGAGCCCACACCTCGATTGTATAGGTGGTATTAGCAGATAAACCACTTAATAGGTTCTGGGATAGTCCAGAAAATCCCCATTTTTGATTACCACCACCTAAATCTTCCATCCATCCACCAGAAATACTTGTAAAAACTGGTGAGGAAGGTCTAATGCCTGAATAAATTGTATAATAAAAAACAATAGAAGTAACGTTTCCACCACTACTCTTCCAAGTCTTACAATCATATCCAGTTAACTGAAAGGTATCCCCATTCGTAAAGGTACCAAGGTTTGCACCTTGAAAATCTCCCGCACTGCTACTCCAGATTGTTTTAGTAACTGTCGCCCCTTTTACGTTAAATATTATGTAGCTTCTATCAGCATCCCACAAACCCCAATTAGCAGCATTAATATGTGTTAAAGCTGATATAATAAAAAGGAAGAAATACTTTTTCATTGTGCCTCCTACAATGATTGCAAAGCTCGAATTGATTTCTGATTAAAATTAATAAAAACATAAATGAATTTAAATAGACAGCATCATCCTAAACCGGACCGGTTGTATTTGTAACATTTACAAAAAATATGAATTAATCTTCTGCTACATTGCTCTTGCAAGGATTCACTCCTAAAATTATATTCAACTCTGGTTTTATAAAAAAATTCTCTTTATATCTTGTAGGGTTGATCCATCAAATTCTTATCTAAAAAAATATTTCTTCTGCTGATTATTATTTTCCAGCTAATTGGAACTAGGAGTTTTTTCCCTCAATCTCAAATCGATAGTCTCGAAATATATTCTCCCTATAATGATGTTGATCAGATTAGAAGAATTATCAGCAATAACTTTTCGATCCTTTCCCCTTCGAACAAATTACTAGTTGAGAAGTATAAAAAAGAGATTGGTTCCGGACCCGAAGCAAATATTAAGATTGGAGATATTTATTATGTAAGTGGAATTTACACTATCGCCTTAGATTACTACAATAAGGCTTTAAAAATCTTCGAGAGTAAATCGGATTCAATTAATGCCGCACTCGTAAAACTAAAAATTGCTAAAACCTACTATTACGCAGACCTCACTCCTTCCGAAAATTTGTATTTGTCCGCTTATAAAGTCTTAAAAGGCTCCAGTAAAAAAAATCACCAGGCACTCGCATATTTTATCAG
>JBHEKU010000233.1:0-35128 GCA_041859205.1 Ignavibacteria bacterium
TCTCGCTCGGATAGTTCTCTATCAGCTTTTCCTTCTTGCCCTGCTCAATAAGTTTTTTCATCGTCTCTTCTATCATCTGTATCTTGAACTTATCCATCTCGCTCCATAGCTGGGGAGTGTGGATTTGCAGGTCTCTGAACCACTTCTCGCTCATGCATGAAAATTTTTCGCGGTTAAGGTTCAGTATCTGTATAAATTTCATTACAACGTTATCTTCTGCGTTCAGGAAGTTTTTTATCTTCCCCGAGTCGCACATCATTTTATCCATTACAATATGCTCAACAAGTTTTTCTTTGCTTGCATAGTACTTATAGATTGTTTTTTTGCTTATCTGGAGTTCACGGGCAAGCTCATCCATAGAGGTTTTATAGAATCCCTCTTTCTGGAATTTCTCCTGTGCATAGCGCAGTATCCTCTCATTATCTTTCGATAACTCAGCGGGAATTATATTATTCATCATAGTTTTTAAAGTGTAAGTGGTGTGTTAAATTGTGTTACGGATGAATCAACACATAAGTTTCAACGGAAACTATAATCGTGTATATGGTTTCCAAATTAGAAAGAATGGATTTTAATGTCAAGAACAAAAATACTGCGGAAACGAAAAATGTGGAGGGAGTTTCCGAGGAAAAGTAATTTGGATAAAATATAAAAATAAATAATGTTAATTTACTGAAATTATAATTATGATCGAAAAAATTCATTTGAAATTTGGTCCTTCACTGGGTAAACCCCCTTTGGAAATAGATGTTACTCCAATTACTGTTTTTGTGGGACCCAATAATTCAGGAAAGAGTAAAATCTTGAGAGAAATACAACATACATGCGTAAATGGAACTACAAATAATTCTTTTCTTCTAATTGAAAATATAGTGTTTCATGATATTGTAGATCATGAAAGAGAAATAAATAAAATTAAAGATGCTGTACATAAGGTTAAGATGAACGATGACGGAACTTATCGCTATCAAAGAAATGGTTCGGTTAGTCACGAACAATTAGTTAAGGTTCTTAGTAAAAGAAAAGATTTAAGAGATTCACAATTCTGTATTTTTTTTGTTGAACCTTATACAATCTTCTTGGATGGTACAACTAGATTAAGTTTAGTAACAAAAAGAGAAATTGGAGATTTAAGAAGTCCCCAAAATACATTTGCCCTTTTATTTAAAGATGATGTTAAAAGAAAAGAGGTAAGAAGAATAGCTTTTGAAGCATTTTATAGATATTTCGTAATTGATCCAACCAATTCTGGGCATTTAATAGCTCGATTTTCTGATATAGAGCCCCCAGATAGTAATTTTGAAAAAAGTCTCTCTAATGATGCAATTCAGTTTTATAGTGATGCATCATTAATTGATAGTTTAAGCGATGGAGTAAAAGCCTACACGGGAATAATTGTAGAACTTATTGCCGGTGATCCAAGAATAATACTAATTGATGAACCTGAAGCTTTTTTACACCCCTCTTTATCATCAAAACTAGGAAAGGAAGTAAGTTTAGCCGTTCAAAATAATAATAAAAACTTAATTGTATCTACTCACAGTGCAAATTTTCTAATGGGTTGTATTCAGTCAGGGACTCCAATTAATATTGTGAGATTGACGTATTATAATAATATTGGTACTGCTAGATTATTACCAAGTGACAAAGTAGCGAAGCTCATGAGACATCCTCTGCTAAGATCCATTGGTGCTTTGAACGGTTTATTTTATGACTATGTAATTGTGGCTGAATCAGATTCTGATAGAGCATTTTATCAGGAAATAAATGAAAGATTATTACGTTACGATCAAAGTAGGGGAATACCTAATTGCTTATTCTTGAATGCTCAGAATAAACAAACTATTAAAGATATAATGTTACCATTGAGAGAAATGGGAATACCATGCGCAGCAATAGTAGATATAGATATAATAAAAGACGGCGGACAAGTATGGACAAAATTTTTAGAAAATGCTTTTGTCCCTGCCGGAACTGTTAGATCATTCTCAACTCATCGTTCTGAGATTAATAATAAATTTGTTGCAGCAAATATTGATTTTAAGATTCACGGTGGAATTGATGTATTAAATACTAATGATAAACAATCTGCAAACGATTTGTTCGATCAATTAGAGCTATACGGAATCTTCACAGTGAGAAAAGGAGAATTAGAAAGTTGGTTGAAAAGTTTAAATTCCCCTGGACATGGATCAAATTGGTTGATTGATATCTTTGAAAAAATGGGAGAAGATCCAACCTCTTCATCATACATAAAACCCGATGCAGGTGATGTTTGGGATTTTATTGGAAGTATAAAAAAATGGTTTGTAGATCCAAATAAAAAAGGAATACCGGAATAAAACTAAATTAAACATTACTCTTTAATCATGGCATACGAAAAAACATTAGAAGATGAAATTGATTTCAAACTTTCCGCCGTTGTTGTTCTTCTGACCAACAACTACCATGATTTGTAATAACCTTCACTTCATAATTTCCTGTCAATACTAAAAAAATAATTCTTCCCTATATATACTAATAGGGAGCATCTTCTTTCTACTTTATAAAAATCTTCTTAAATTATTATTAAGGCATTCTCTGATTATGTGATACAGGAAAGAGGCTTTTTAAAAATCTATTCGTAATTCGTAGTTGTTCTCCCGTCTTTAGCGGGATGAAACTCGTAATTGAAATAAGAATCCGACACAATGTCGGAAAAGCAAAAATGAAAATGTTGTAAAAACAGCACTGAGGTTTTGAAAATCCGACACGCGCTCTGAAAATCAAAATTAGAAATATTGTAAAAACAACACCGGATTTTCAAAATCCGACAAAAATCCGACGAGGAGAGTAAAAAATTTTTAAAAAGTGAAAAAGTTAAAAAGAAAGGTGTCAGTAAAAATCCGACTTTTTAAAATAGATAATGATACACAAATAGGGAAAGAAACTCAAAATTCCTCCCTTGAGGGAGGTGTCGAGCAAAGCGAGACGGAGGGTGTTCGTTCAAACACCCCTCCCGACCTATGGTCGGACTCCCCTCAAGGGGAGAATTAGTTTGTACAAAGTAGTATTAGTTAACAAAAAAAAATGCTTGTATTGTTTTTACAATATCGGATGGCATAAAATCCGACTTTTTTCCGACTTGTGAACATGATTGGATTCCCGCCTTCGCGGGAATGACAACAAGAGAAAAATCCAACTATCTGTGCCATCATATAAATCATAATTATCTGTGTTTAAGAATCCGACTTTTTTCCGACTTTTTTTTGAGCACAAAAAAGCCCTTTTCAAATTTCTTCAAAAAGGGCTTTATTTCTCTCTCTTTTACTAATTTATTTAACCAAACTCATTTTCATTGTCTTTGTAAACTCTGGAGTTGAAATTCTATAGTAGTAAATCCCGCTCGGTCTGCTCTTCGCATCCCAGTTAACTGAGTAAGAGCCGGGCTTAAGGCTTTCATTAACAAGCTCTTCAACCATTCTTCCCGTCTGGTCAAAGACCTGAAGGTTTACATAGCTGCTTTTTAATATGTCGAATTTTATAGTAGTCGTTGGGTTGAACGGATTCGGGTAGTTCTGATAAACTTTATATGCATCCGGCACCTGAGTAGAGATATTATGCACCAGCACTCCGCCGTTGGAAGTTGAGATAACATCAGCGTTATTGCCTACTGCCCAGCCGACTTTCGGGTCAGTGAAATAAATGCCGTAGAGATTATTAAGGTTAGGTGTAATTTGTTGTATCCATGTATCGCCTAAATCATAAGAGACATAAACAAGTCCGTTCTCGCCGCAAATATAACCCCAGTATGTACTGAAGTTTGTACTGTAATATATAGGCCAGCTCATTGAGTTGAACATATTGGCATTCATAAAAGTCTGAACAGTCCAGCTTTGTCCGCCGTTAGTGGTTTTGAGAATCTTTGCTCTGTTTCCCTCAGTACCGCCGCCGCATGCCCAGCCTGTTTGCTCGTTTATGAATTTTATATCGTTAATGTATATTCCGTTGATGGTAGTTCCGACCACATTCCAGTTAACGCCCATGTTAGTGGTCTTCAGCAGGGTAGTGTTATCGGATGAGTTAGTTGCAGTTATCCAGCCTGTATTTGTATTGATGAAGCTTATAGCTCTGAAAGTGCCGAGGCGTAAAACATTCAAGTTATCATAGCTTGAGTAGTTTGTAACTCCAGCTCCGCTGCCGGCGTTGGTAGTTCTATATATTCGTCCTGTATTTACAGAATCACTTCTACCTCCGATAATAAATCCGGTATAAGCATTTATGAAATGCAGATTTTTGAAGTTCAGGTAGTTAATGGTATTGTTTGTCCAGACTGTTCCTCCGTTAAATGTCTGAAGGATGACTGAAGAAGGAATTACATTATCTACATATCCGCAGGCGTATATATGATTTGTATCTACACCTTGAATTTTTTGCAAGTAATTCAGGTAGGAATTTGATAGCTGCTGCGTCCAGTTCCATCCGCCGTTAGTAGTTTTAAAAATCTTACCGTGAGTTCCTGCTACCCAGCCTGTCAAAAAGTTTGCAAAGTAAACAGAAGTGCAGGTATAATTTGTATCAGCATTTGATTGCTTAAACCACATTCCGGGTGCTTGTGCATATGTGTTTGAAGATACTGCCAAAAATAAAAACAACAACGCCGATATAGTTAAGTTCCGGAAGTTATTGCAATGTGTATTTTTTATCTTCATATTTGTATAGTTGCTAATATTAAATGCTTGGTATATTATTTGAACTTACTTTATGTATAACAAATTTCATACCGTTAAAATTGTATGAAAAATTGAATTTTGAAAGTTCTTTAAGTATTTTAAATTACAGGATAATTGAAAAAGTAGTGTGGATACTATTTTTAAACGCGAGAATACTACTACATCATTTTTGAATAAACGAAAGTTCAATACTATACTTTTTGATTATTAATATATAATTGAGTTTCAAATTTGCCGTCAGTATCTGTAGGCGGTGCAGTAAATTTTAATTTGCAGGTCGTTAAAAAAACCTTTATTTTGCAGAGTATATGGCTCATAGATACCAAAAAATATTTTTTATAATTGCTTTAATATTAACAAACTTAGCAATATTTTCTTCAAGTGTCAATGCACAGTGGTCAATCCCCGGAGATACGGTAGGCGCCTTTGCAATGACATCAATCGGCAATGTTGTTATTTCGGCTAAAGCAGGGGTTTCATATAGCACAAATTATGGTGTAAACTGGACTTATACAGTTGCAGGACTTCCTTATGCAAAATGGATGGCAGATTATGCCCGAGGACTATACACAAAGGGTAATACTGTTTTTTTAGGTATAAATGTTAAAGGCACTCCACCGGGTTCCGTCGGTGTTTACAAAAGTCTCGATAGTGGTAAAACATGGGCACCTTCTGCAGAAGGTATGGTATTCGGAACTCTTGTTTCATGCTTCATACAAAAAGACGGAAACATTTTTGCCGGTACAGATGACGGCATTTACATAAGCACCAATGATGGCGCTAACTGGCACAAACCGTCAACAGTATTAGATGAGCGAGTTATTTCCTGTTTATGTGTTAACGGGAATACACTTTTTGCCGGGATACTCGGCGCCAGCGTGACAACAGGGCTGGGAGTTTATGCTTCTACTGATAACGGCTTAACATGGAATACGGTAAACTATGGATTTCCGCCGCAGACTACAATTTACTCAATGGTAAATTTTAACGGTTACATTTACGGCACATCAACTGACGGACAGGTTTTCCGAACTACTAATAACGGCACATCATGGATTTTGCTTAATAGCGGAATACCGTCTTTCTACAATCCTGTTTATGCCATTGCAAAATTTAATAATAACCTTTTAGTCGGCTGCAATGACGGCATGTTTCTCAGCACAAATCAGGGGCAGGACTGGTTCGCGCAGAATCAGGGCATCAGGCCGGGCGCGCAGTTCCAGCGAAATGCAATTGTTCAGTGCGGCAATTATGTTTTTGCTCCGGCAAATATCGGTATACACAGAAGAGATCTGAACCAGGTCTCAATACAAAATATTTCTACAATTGCTTCGCAAAATTATAAGCTTTCCCAAAATTATCCCAATCCTTTTAATCCTACAACTAAAATAAGATTCGAGCTTCCGAAATCTTCTTTTGCCTCATTAAAGATTTACAATTCATTAGGTAAAGAAGTTGATGAATTAGTAAATGAAAAACTCAGCGCAGGAATTTTTGAAGAGACATTCAACGCATCAAATAATGCCTCAGTGCTTCCATCGGGAGTTTATTTCTATAAGCTCATCACCGATGAATTCGTCGAGACAAAAAAGATGCTGCTGGTAAAATAGGCGCATTCTACATAGTAGATTAAGTACTTAACCTCACTTAACAGGCTTTCAAAGATACTTTTCTATTGGTTTAATTATTCTTAAATTATTCTAATTAATAAAATAATTTTCCTATGAAAAAGTCTATCCTACCCCTTTTCATTTTAAGCATTATCTTTTTAAATTTTTCAACCACATACTCTCAATGGATTTTGCGCAGTCCGTACCCGACTGTAAACGATGTTTACGATTTTCATGCTTTCAATACCAATAACATTATCGGTGTTACTTACGGAATAAGCATAGGAGAAACGATGCTTACATTCGATGGCGGCACAACATGGCAGGTGCAAAGCGCATTGCCGGAGCGTCCTTTCAGAAGAGTGACTTTTATAGGTAATCAGACAGGATATGCCATAGGCGGAGGGCAGACTGATAAGCCGCTGAAATCTACGAACGGCGGATTGAACTGGACGGCACTTTCAACTTCAATTGATACTACTAAATACGGTTTGAAATTCATTGATGCATCGACAGGATGGATGATGGGATTCGGTGGTTTTATACAGAAGACCACTAACGGCGGAGCTACATGGGTATCACAGACAAATCCGGGAGTAACAACGAAAACCATCTGGAGTACCGATGCGACTGATGCAAATACTGTTTGGGGCAGCGCTAGTGATAACACAATTATAAAATCGACTAACGGCGGCGCAACATTTACTTTGCTTCCTACAATTTTCCGACCATCGACTGATGATTTCCGCTGCATAAAATTTTTAACTACAGGAACAGGGATGACAGGATTTGTATTAGGGGAGAGACAAAGAATTGCCCGCACAACAAACGGCGGTGTAACGTGGGATTCAGTTTATGGAAACAATACAGGCTCGATTATTTTATACTCGATAGATTTTAATCCAACAAATGCAGTAGGGCTTGTTGCCGGAACTGACGGAAAAATTCTGAGAACAACTAATACTGGGCAGACATGGGATATTATAACTACTGCTTTTACTGATGATTTTTTCACTGTGAAATTTGCTGATAATAATACTGTATACATTGGCGGAAAGAGCGGAAGGATTTTAAAATCAACTGATGCCGGGCTTACATGGACGGATATAAGCAAAAGAGTTTCTACCGACGCGCTTAACGGAGTATCGTTTGCAGGTAATTCAGTAGGATTTATTTCCGGTAATTCAGGCTTTGTTGCTAAGACAACAAATGAAGGCTTAACATACTCGACTCTGACAACCGGTGTTACAATCCAGCTTGCAAATGTAAAAGCTGTTACACCAAACGTAGTTTACATTGCCGGATATAACGGAGTGATACTTGCGACAACTAACGGAGGAACTAACTGGATATCACAGACATCATCAGCAGGGGCGAATGATCTGCTGGCATTAGATTTTTTAAATACTACTACAGGTTTTATTGGAGGAGAAGGCGGTGTAGTTTTGAAAACTACAAATGGCGGAACTAACTGGAATGCTTTAACTCCGCCGGAACCAACTTTTCTGACATGGAACATGGACTTCCTCAATGAGAATACAGGTTACGTATGCGGCAGTCTGAACGGAAAAGTTTATAAGACAACGAACAGTGGACAGAGCTGGGTACAACAGGTGAACGACGGAAGTATGATTGGCATGTTTGCAATTGCATTTGCAAATGAGCTGACAGGATTTGCAACAGGCTCGGCAGGTAAAATGTACTCAACAACGAACGGCGGAACGAACTGGGTGAACAGCGCAAACCTGGGGCAGTCAATCTGGGGAATGGACTTTGCGAACGCGCTTACGGGAATTGCAGTCGGCGGCGGCGGATATACCTTTATGACAACTGACGGTGGAGTAACATGGGCTGCGCCGCCGAGAAGAAGCTTTAATCAATTGAATGCTGTGCATTTTAACGACGATGGAAATTTAGCTTGGGCAGTGGGGAATTTAGGAACTGTTGTGGAGTACGATAATCCTTTAGTAAATGTAACACATACAGGAACGAACATACCTGATAAATTTATGTTGTGCCAGAATTATCCGAATCCGTTTAATCCTTCTACAAAAATTAATTACGAATTACCAATTTCGAATTACGTTACATTGAAAATTTTTGATATCATGGGAAGGGAAGTATATGAGCTGGTAAATGCAAATCAAAGCGCAGGAAGTTATTCAGTGGCGTTTAATGCATCGAAGCTTTCAAGCGGAGTTTATTATTATAAATTATCAGTAGGGGAGTTTGTTGAAACAAAGAAGATGCTGCTTGTAAAGTAGTACTGTTTCCCGGGGAAAACGATGTTTTCTCTATTGTTTTTTCAGGAAAGATAAGTTTCAGTTATACATTGATAATTCAAGTGTATAAACTCTAATATTTAACAAAAAGTAGTATTTTTTTGGGAAAGCTTTGAATTAATCTTCCTGCATATACTTTGGAAAATTTTTAAATTTGTTTCGTTGTGTTTAAGAACAACGCCAAATTTATTTATTAACAAAAACAACTTTTAAAAAAATTATTCTATGAAAATTATTATTTATCTTTTTTTAGCTTCAACATTCATTTATGCAGGATGCAAATCAGACGATAATCCTACTGCTCCAACTACGGGCGAAGTTGAGATGTTTTCAACCGCTATATCCGATTCCATTTCAGGCTCATTCGGAAGCGGCAATGTTTCTTATACCAGGAACATAACTTCCAGTTCTATGAATTTTACAGATAGAGATAGTACACGAATTGTATTTTCCTATAAAGCAGCAAGCAACACAAATGATACATTAGTGTATATCAATGCAGCAGGCGATACAAGACTTTATACTTTAAGAGATGCATCACCAACAAATACTTATAAATCAGTAAATGTAACTGTGCCTTCGATAAAAGTTAATGCTCAGTTCTACCTTACGATAAAAGCCAGCACTGCAGGTGGTGTAATACCTTATATTGCTATAAAAGATTTCAAGATGTACAAGAAGTAATTTTAATTCTTTGAACCTTCCCGGCATTTCGGGAAGGTTTTTCTTAGAGATTTTTTAAATTTACTTATCTCTTTCCGATAATATACTTACTTCTTAATGAAGTTAACGAACTTTGTCCATTTATATACGGAATAAATTTTACCTGCATCAATTATTAATAAAACATATCTTTGAACTGACTTGAAAAAATGGTATAGGAATTGATATAATACACTATATAGAGTTATAATTAACCATTTATAATATTTAACCAATACTAACCCCATGCAAAAAATACTACTTTTTATCAGCACGTTTTGCTTTATGCTGATTTCTTCATTTTCATTCTCGCAATCTGTATCTCCTGTTATAGAGAATGTTACAAATTACGGTAACGGATATTATTTTATCTCATACGGTTATAATAACACCGGAGCAGCTGTAAATATTCCGGTAAACGACGGTTCAGGAGTAAAAAATTATTTTAAACCGGGAGATATAAACAGAGGCCAGCCGACATCTTATCTGGCAGGAAGACAGATAGCTGTATGGGGGCTTTGGGTTAATTATGGTAATTCCTATACATGGAATCTCACCGGAAGAACTGCTACAAACTCTACCAAAAATATAATTGCATATATAACAGACGGACAAACTGTAATGCCTCCTATTGGAACAAACGTCACTTACACAATTAAATATGCAAATAACGAAACATCGGGACTTTCAAACGGAAGACTGATTGATTCAATTCCTGAAGGCACTCAGTTTGTATCAGCAACAGGCGGCGGAACTGCTTCGGGCAGAGTTGTAACCTGGAATATAGGTTCATTGAACGGGCAAACAGGCGGCAGCGTAACGGTTACTGTAAAAGTCATTGCTGTAGATGCTGCAGTTGGATATAAGTCTGTTGTTTATTTTTCAGGACAATTCAACGGTGCAAATTTCAGAGGATACGGATATGATGAAAACATCGGAAACCCTACAAGAACAACTGACAGCTCTTATATAGCTGCATTTGAAGATTTAAAAGGAAGCGGATGGAATGACTGGGATGTGAATGATTTTGTAGTTGGAATAAGAGAGAGAATTACATTCAATAATTCAAATGAAATTTCACAAATAGTTTTTGATTACGAAGCATTAGCAAGAGGCTCTGCATTCGTAAACGGATTTTATCACTTATTAAAAATACCGGGAAATTCTACAGCCACATTAGTTGTAAGAGATTCTAACGGAGTACCTGTGCCCGGATTAGGATATACAAATGCTAATTTCTCAGACGGTGTTGAGGCTAAAGTATTTCCTAATACATACAATGCGCTTCCTCCCCAGCCCGGAAGAACTTTTACAAATGTTGAAACTCAGCAGGTAGGTGTTGTAAAAGGGTATACTGCTACATTAACAATTACTACTGATCCTAATTCAGTAAACTCGACTAACTATACAAGAGCAAACTCAAGACCATTTTTAATAAACGAACTCAACAAACAAATTGATATTGCATCAATTGCAGGTACTTTAGGGAACACTCAAAACGTTGATAATAATGTTGATGTCGATACAAAACTTTACGGTTATTTTTTAGATCTTGCATACAGACTTCCATACGACTGGAAGTGGCCGCTTGAAGGTCCGCCCAGCGCACTATGGAGATCATTCCCGAAATTTAATAAATATATTTTAAGCTCAAGAAAAGCTGAAACGGAATGGTATAATTCACCTGAGGCAAACCTTGTCTGGACAAGAAGAGTGGTGCCAACAGATTATGCTTTTTCGGGAGAGAAAAATAAAAACGCACTCTTAAACAAATTACAAAATTTCGGATATACAACGGATGAGCTTATATTTTTAGATTCTGCCGGCAGCTTTTTCAGCTCACCGAAATTAGCAGATATAGATAACGATAATAAATTAGAAATATTAGTCGGCTCTTATGACAAAAAATTTCACGCATACAAAACAAACGGAACTGAAGTAAGCGGATTCCCTGTAACAACAGGCGGACTTATCCGCTCCACAGCGGCTGTTTATTTAAATCCTAACGGAAGCAGAGTAATAGCATTCGGTTCAGATGACGGTAAGCTTTATGCTGTGGATAAAAACGGAGCAAGCTTGCCCGGCTTCCCGAAACAAACTCCGAAAGCAATTAAATCTTCACCGATGATTGTTGATTTGAACAATGACGGTCAGAAAGAAATAGTAGTGCTTTCAGGTGACGGCAAGATGTATGCATATTCATTCAGTGGAGCAGCATTAACAGGTTTCCCGGTTCAGGTGCAGAACACAGAAGATAATTTTGGAAATATTATTATAATGCCTTCACCGGCAGCGGTTGATTTAGACGGCAACGGAACAAAAGAAATTGTAATAGGAACATTAGATAAATCATTAAAAGTACTAAACTCAGACGGAAGCGTAAGATTTACAAGAACACTAGACAGCGCAGTTTATTCATCGCCTTTAATTGCAAAGATAAACAGCTCAACATTCAGAATAATTGTAACAACTGCATCAGGAACAATTTATATCTATGATAACAGCGGTAACTTAGTTACATCAAGAAATTTAGGAGCAGGCTTTGTTTCATCACCTGTACTTGCAGACTTAGATAAGAGCGGAACACCGCAGCTAATGGCTGCAACTATAGACGGAGTTGTTTACAAACTTAATGCAGTAACGCTTGCAACAATATGGGAACTTCCTACAGGTCAGCAAATCTATTCTTCACCTGTAATTGCCGATATTGACGGTGACAATTATTTAGATATGGTGTACGGAGGCCAAAGCGGATTTTTGCTGCCTCTTACCAGACAAGGCGCATTGGTTGATTCACTTACAATGGCTGCAGTTGAGCCTTTCGATAGCTGGATAATTTCTACTTGCGCAGTCGGAGATATTGATAAAGACGGCAAAGTTGATTTAGTTGCAGCATCAATGGATAAAAGGATAAAAGCTTTCAGCCTGCCTGCAACTGATGTTAACTCAAAGGTTTGGTGGGGCTCATTCGGAAACGATTTAGGTAATACAAGAGTAGGGGATTCATTAACATCGGTTGGTGTCATTAATAATAATTCAATTGCAGATAAATATTCATTAGGACAGAATTATCCAAATCCGTTTAATCCATCTACAAAGATTTCGTTCAGCATTCTGAAGAATGAATTTGTGAGCATAAAGGTATTTGATATCTCAGGTAAAGAGATAGCACAGTTAGTTAATAATGAAATGAAAGCCGGAAGTTATGAATATACATTCAATGGCAGCAGTTTAGCAAGCGGAGTATATTTTTACAGGATTTCTACTCCAAACTTTACAGAAACAAAGAAGATGACACTTGTAAAATAAATGATTAATTTAGGTGTTGACATATCTATTTTTTTTTTGTTATTTTGTTTAAGTATAAATTAAACAATAAAATTTATGGCTTATCAAAATAAATTTACAGTAACAGTTGCGGCATATAACACTAATGCTCAATTTAAAGCAAACGCTGATTTTGCAGTTAATACACAAGGGCAAGATGCAGCAGCTGTTATCAATCAAGCAATTGAAAGTATTAGAGTTCATTTCTCAAGTAATCCTGAAAATGATTATTGCTTTGGTACTGTAATGTTAATGCCCGGAGATTATTATCTTGATACATCTATCAAAATGTACACAAGTTTAAATCTTATTGGAGCAAATCGTCAGGAGTGTAAACTATTTCAGAGGGGGACAGCCGATAGTATAATTTCAAATTATTTAGTAAAATATGCTTTAGTAAAAGATTTGTCAATCATGCCAAGTGCTACATCGGGGACAGGAAGTGCAATAAATGGAGATTTTGTAGAAACAAAATTTGTAAACTTGTGGATGAAAGACATAAAAAAATATGCTATAGTTCTTGGCTTAAGCAATACTTACGATAATATCTTGAATTTTATCCAAGAATGTAATATTGTATCATTAAGTGGTAATGCATATCCATCAATTTATATTCCTAGGGGATATGACTCTTGGATTTTAAATAATAATATTGGTTCAACACATATAAATTTGCAATTAGAAGGAGGTCCATTCCGTGTTTTAGGAAATCATCTTAACGGAAACAAAAATGTAGACCAGCCAAAACACAATATTTATAGCCAGTATGGAATTACATCTACAATTATCTCAGAGAACATAATTGAAAACTCAAGAGAAGATTCGATTTTACTTCAAAGAGCAAATAATACTTCTGATGGTTTTGCTCATAACAATGTATCTATTACCAACAATTTAATTCGGTCTGAGAATTTAACTTCAGATAATACTTATGCAATGATAAAGATACAGCCAAATGCAACTACACTTAATTTTAAAAGCTTGTTGGTTAGCAATAACATTTTTGAACATAGAGTAAAAAGCTATCCTTATAACAGATATCAAAGTGTTTTAAATTTGAACCAAGTAGCCGATATTGTATTTAGCTCAAACATAATAGGGCTAGACTATACAATTTCAGATACAATTCTAAAAACAAGTGTTACTAATTTGCAGGTATTTGGAAATTCGCATCAAAATTATGCAAACTTTTTATTTGACAGGTTTGAGTTGAATGGAAAATTTATTTCTATTGCAGATACTATAAGACTTACACAAGATCGCACCATTGCCGATAGTACTGATTCAGGTGAGCAAGGGGAAATTTGTTACGACCAAAATTATTTATACATTCAATCACCACAAGGTTGGAAGAGGATTCCTATTCCGCAAGAAGGATGGAAACCAGACTAGTTTATTAATCTTACTTATAAAAAATAAATGAAAAAATATATTTGTTTTTTGGCAATGTTCATTTGCGCAAATCTCCCCGCGCAATGGGTAGGAAGTAATTATCCTGATTACGGTCCTCAGTTTTGGAATACTCAACCTAATCAGATAACTTATATCGCGCCCTATCTTTATGTAGCAAACAATGGAGCTTATGTTTATCGAACTTCAAACTCTGGAACAACTTGGGATAGTTTAAGAGTAACTCCTGATGGGCATTTTAGTAGATTTGTTTTACAAAAAGAAAATGCAGTTGTTTTTTCTGAAAGTGGTAGTTTAGGCAAATCAACGAATAATGGAATAACTTTTTTTGAACGGTTCGGCAACGGTACAAGTAGTGGCAGTACAATATTAAGCTATGATAAATTAAATTACACAGAATATATTTTAAAAAATGATTATTCAAATTATTTGTTATTTTCAAATTATGGTACAAGTTACTGGGATACAATAAAACCCGTTCCATTTGGGGAACCAAAACAGTTTTTTGTTCATGATTCAAAAAATTATCTCATTTTAAGAACAAACGTTGGTTCCAATTACTACACAAATTTATACAAAGCAGATAATTTTACCGGAACTTTAAATGATTTTCAGAAGATTGGTAACGGTCTTCCAACAGATGTTAATTTTCCGCAAATTAAGATAATAAACAATAAATTTTATGCTGTTTGCGCAGAGAAAGGTATTTATGTTTCAGAAGACTTTGGATTTAATTTTATACCTTTAAATAATGGTTTACCTTTAGGTGCTCCTGACAATAATTATTATAATGAAATTGTAGGGGTGGGTACTAAATTATTCACTTTAAATAATTCTAAAGGAATTTATTACTCATCTAATAATGGTCTAAGCTGGGTAAATGTAAATTCAAACATAAACGGTTTAAGGGTATACGGACAAATAGGAGTTGATAATAATTACTTGTATTGCATTGCATACAAAAATTACAGTTCAGAGCCCGATTACGTTAGATTATATAGACGTCCGCTTTCAGATTTTACTGTAGGTGTATCAGCTATTTCCTCTGAAACTCCATCGAGATTTACGCTAGGTCAGAATTATCCTAATCCGTTTAATCCTTCTACAAAGATTTCGTTCAGCATTCCTAAGAATGAATTTGTGAGCATAAAGGTATTTGATATCTCAGGTAAAGAGATTGCCCAGTTAGTTAATAACGAAATGAAAGCAGGAAGCTATGAATACACTTTTAACGGCAGCAGTTTAGCAAGCGGTGTATATTTCTACAGGATAAGCACTCCGAACTTTACAGAAACAAGAAAAATGACTTTGGTAAAATAGTTCACGGTTATCAGCTGTTAGTTGTCAGAAAAAGTTAAGAAGATTTAGTAAAAATCCCTCAGTGATAAATTTCACTGAGGGATTTTTTTTATTAAAAAACTAAAATATGTAGTATTGAAGTGAATTTCAGCAAAATAGAATAGTTTTAAAACTACAATAAATTTTTCAAAGAACCACAATGAATGTTAATAAAGTTGAAAGAACAATATTTAGTCAGGAATTATAAATGGCACAGCAATTGAACTAAGGGGGTTAAAATCGATAAAAAATTTAACCAAAATATTTAACCAAAAATGAAAAAAAATATTCTAACAATCTGCTTTATCTTGCTCTCTGCTTATGCTTTCGGGCAGTCAGTATCGCCAATAATTGAAAATGTTACAAACTACGGAAATGGAAATTATGTAGTATTTTACGGATATAATAATAATTCGGGTTCCATTGTAAATATTCCTGTAAATAACGGAGTGGGAACAAAAAACTTCTTCTATCCGGGTGTTATAAATAGAGGGCAGCCCACTACTTTTCAAATGGGGCGTCAGATTTCGGTATGGAGCATGCCTGTAGCTTACGGCACTTCTTTAACCTGGAACTTAACCGGAAGAACTGCGACTTATGCAACAAAAAATATTACAACAGAAATATCAGACGGTTCAACAATAATGCCTTCACCAGGCTCACAAGTAACATATACAATTAAATATTCCAATAATGAAGGTTCAGGTTTATCTAACGGAAGACTAGTTGATACAATACCTGCCGGAACTTCATTCGTTTCAGCAACAGGCGGCGGAGTTGCTTCAGGCAACGTAGTAAGCTGGAATATAGGTTCAGTTTCCCCGCAGACAAACGGTTCTGTAACTGTTACATTACTAGTTACTGCTGCGCAATCAGCGCCATTAACTTATCGTTCAGTTGTATATTTTTCCGGTCAATTCAGCGGAGCTAACTACAGAGCTTTTGGAGCAGATGAAAATATAAGCAATCCAACCAGAACAACAGACAGTTCATATATTGTTGCATTTGAAGATTTAAAAAACAGCGGATGGAATGACTGGGATGTAAACGATTTTGTTGCAGGTATGAGAGAAAGAGTAACATTCGACGGTTCAAATAATATTACACAAATAGTTTTTGATTACGAAGCATTGGCAAGAGGTTCGGCATTCGTAAATAAATTTCATCACTTTATAAGGCTTGCAGGAAATTCAACAGCAACATTAGTTGTGAAGGATTCAAACGGAGTTGTTCTTCCTTCTTTAGGATTTACAAACAAGGCTTTTTCAGGAAATATAAACACAGCGATTTTTCCAAATACATACAACGCGCTTCCCCCAAGAACAGGTGCATTTACAAACGTTGAAATTTCACAAGTTGGAGTTGTAAAAGGTTACACAGCAACACTTACAATTAATACAGACGGTACATCAAATACATCAGCAAATTATTTAAGAAACAGCTCACAGCCTTATTTGATAAATGAGCTTAACAAACAAATTAATATTGCTTCATTAGCAGGAACATTAGGCAACACTCAGAATGTAGACAATATCGGTAGTCAATCATCAGTTCTTTACGGTTACTTCCTTGATTTAGGTTACAGACTACCTTATGACTGGAAATGGTCTTTAGAAGTCACTGCAATATGGAATTCTTTCCCGCAATTCGATGACTATATTTTAAGCGGACGCACAACAAATACAGCATGGTACAATACACCTGACTTGAGCAAAGTATGGACAAGAAGAGTTGTAACTGATAACTTTCCATTCACAGGTGAGCCTGCTATGAACGTAGCGCCTAAAACAGAAACTTCAAAAAATAGTGTAAACAAAACCGGCACAGCTGATAAATTTGCCTTAAACCAAAATTATCCGAATCCTTTTAACCCAACAACAAAAATATCATTCAGCCTTCCTAAAGGCGAATTTGTAACGGTTAAAATATTTGATATATCAGGAAAAGAAATTTCAGAATTAGTAAACGGTGAACTTAATGCAGGAACATACGAATATCAATTCAACGGCAGCAGCTTATCGAGCGGAGTTTACTTCTATCAGATAAAAACAGCGAACTTCTCAGAAATAAAGAAAATGACTTTGGTTAAATAAAATGAAATAGAGCAGTTTATAGCTCTTCTCGATTCCCTCAGTATGTTAGTATACTGAGGGATTTTTTTGTTTTCTATTACGAATAGTATAGCAATAAGTGATTTTTCTTGCTATAATGATAGTACCAAAACTATAGTCATATCCCCAAAAACAGCTAACCTGTAAAAACAGCATTTGAATCTATCGGATTGATTGGCATAACAATTGATATATGATATATTTAACAGCTAACTCTTAAACACTCTATTTAACCAATTAATGAAAAAAATTCTATTATTACTGAGCTTTTTAATTTTAGGCACTATTGCAAATGCGCAGCAGATTACGCCTTTTATAAATTATGTTACAAATTACGGTAACGGCGTTTATACTGTTACCTACGGATATAACAGCGGATTTGCAACAACTCAGAATTTTCCTGTGATTAACTGGGGAAATAACAAAAATTACTTCGGCACAAATCCTATAGACAGAGGTCAGCCGACAGTTTTCCTTCCGGGGATTCACAATGAAGTTTTTAGCGTAGTTGTACCTTACGGTCAATGGCTCACTTATAATATTACGAGCGGCTGGGTAATGAACAGCGGAACAAAGAATATTTCCTGCACAAATACAAACAATGCCGGAGCTACTATGCCGGGCATAGGTAATCAGGTAACTTATACTCTTTCATATTTAAATTCTGACTGGGAAGCTTTAACCGGCGCTCAGTTGATTGATACACTCGGTCCAGGTGTTACATTTGTTTCGGCAACAGGCGGCGGCGTGCATAGCAACGGCGTAGTTACATGGCCTATTGGTACACTTAACTCAAATGCCTCAGGCAGTAAAACAGTAACGGTACAGGTTTCTTCATCGGTTCCGAACTATAGAAATGTTGCTTATATAATCGGTACAGCATCAAGCTCAACATGGAGAGGTAAAAGCGAAAAGGAGAACACTGCTCCATTAACCAGAACAACTGACAGCACATACATAACGGCATTTGAAGATTTAAAAGGCAGCGGATGGAATGACTGGGATGTTAATGATTTTGTAGTAGGCATGAGAGAAAGAGTTACATTCGACGGTTCAAACAGAATATCACAAATAGTTTTTGATTACGAAGCATTAGCCAGAGGCTCTGCATTCGTAAATAAATTTTTACATTTAGTAAAGCTCACAGGAAATTCAACAGCAACATTAGTTGTAAAAGATTCAAACGGAGTTGTGCTTCCTGCATTAGGATTTACAAATCAGGCATTTTCAGGAAATATAAATGTTCCTATTTTCCCTAATACATACAACGCTCTTCCGCCAAGAACAGGCGCATTTACAAACGTTGAAATTTCACAACCCGGCGTTGTAAAAGGATATACAGCAACACTTACTATTGCAACAGATGGTACATCAAATACGGCAGCTAATTATTTAAGAAACAGCTCACAGCCATATTTAATAAACGAGCTTAACAAACAAGTGAACATTGCTTCACTTGCAGGTACATTAGGCAACACTCAAAACGTTGATAACAATGTTGATGCCGGTACAGTACTTTACGGATACTTTTTAGATTTGGGTTACAGACTTCCGTACAACTGGAAATGGCCTCTTGAAGGTCCTCCGAGCGCAATCTGGAAAGCATTCCCCAATTTTAATAATTACATATTAAGCTCACGTACAACAAATACTGACTGGTATAATTCACCTGATCTTGCAAAAGTCTGGACAAGAAGAATTGTTACAACAGATAACATAGTTTTCACAGGAGAAAAAAATAGAAGCGCGTTCTTAGAAAGATTAAAAAATATTCAGTACAGCAATGACGAGTTAATTTTTTTAGACTCAGCAGGCAGCTTCTTTGCATCGCCTAAGTTAGCTGATATAGATAACGATAATAAATTAGAAATTTTAATAGGTTCATACGATAATAAATTCCACGCATATAAAACTAACGGAACAGAAGTAAGCGGTTTCCCTGTAACAACAGGCGGACTTATCCGCTCCACAGCGGCTGTTTATTTAAATCCGAACGGTTCAAGAGTAATAGCATTCGGTTCAGATGATGGCAAGCTTTACGCTGTAGATAAAAATGGGGCAAACTTACCCGGCTTCCCGAAACAAACTCCGAAAGCAATTAAATCTTCACCGATGATTGTTGATTTGAACAATGACGGACAGAAAGAGATAGTAGTGCTTTCAGGCGACGGCAAGATGTATGCGTATTCATTCAGCGGAGCAGCTTTAACTGGCTTCCCTGTACAAGTACAAAACACAGAAGATAATTTCGGAACATTAATAATTATGCCTTCACCTGCAGCAGCAGACTTAGACGGAAACGGTACGAAAGAAATAATAATAGGTACACTGGATAAGAGTTTAAAAGTTTTAAACTCAGACGGGAGCGTTAGATTCACCAAAACACTAGACAGCTCAGTATATTCATCACCTATAGTTGCAAAGATAGGAAGCTCAACATACAGAATAATTGTGACAACAGCTGCAGGTACTATTTATGTTTATGATAACAACGGTAACTTAGTTACATCAAGAAATCTCGGTTCAGGATTTGTTTCATCACCTGTACTTGCAGATTTAGATAAAAGCGGAACACCTCAGTTAATCGCTGCGACAATAAGCGGTGAAGTTTATAAATTAAATGCAGCTACACTTGCAACTATTTGGGAGCTTCCTACAGGGCAGCAAATTTATGCATCACCTGTAATTGCCGATGTTGACGGAGATAATTATTTAGATCTGGTTTACGGAGGACAAGGCGGATATGTAATGCCGATAACAAGACAAGGTTACTTATGCGACTCAACAACAATTGCAGCAATGGAACCGTTCGATTCATGGATTATTTCAACCGGTGCAGTCGGCGATATTGATAAAGATGGTAAGCTTGATTTAGTATCTGCATCAATGGATAATAAGTTAAAAGCTTTCAGTCTTCCAAATACAAGCGTTAACTCACAGGTATGGTGGGGTTCATTCGGTAATGACTTAGGAAATACAAGAGTAGGGGATTCATTAACATCGGTTGGAGTTATTAATAATAATACAATTGCGGATAAATATTCATTAGGACAGAACTATCCTAATCCGTTTAATCCATCTACAAAAATTTCATTCAGCATTCCGAAGAATGAATTTGTAAGCATTAAAATATTCGATATAGCCGGAAAAGAAATCGCACAGTTAGTTAATAACGAAATGAATGCGGGAACTTATGAGTATACATTCAACGGCAGCAGCTTGGCAAGTGGAATTTATTTCTATCAGATCAAGACAGCAGGCTTTACAGATACAAAAAGAATGACTTTGATTAAATAGTTTTCAGCTGTTAGTCACTAGTTGTCAGAAATTAAAAATCCCGTAAGGTAAAGCTTTACGGGATTTTTTTATTATATAATCTAATTTAAAAAGAATCATGTCTTATAATTCATCATTCATAATTCATAATTCATCATTCATTATTCATCATTATCAAGTATCTCTCTGCCAATCACAGCTTCA
The DNA here is from genome assembly GCA_041859205.1 of Ignavibacteria bacterium. Lineage (GTDB taxonomy): Bacteria > Bacteroidota > Ignavibacteria > Tepidaquicellales > Tepidaquicellaceae > JAFDZO01. The sequence continues at coordinate 20,973 of JBHEKU010000233.1, forward strand.
ATTAAACCGTGGGGTTCGTCTGTTGGAACAAAAATCTCATTCTTATTTTCCATACCGAACACTCCAAGATTTATTAATAAACAATGTTTGTTAGGCATAGAGAAGGCAATTTCATCTATATCATCACAGCTTTCAAGCAGGATTTTTCCAATTTCGTAAATTGTATGCTGAACAGATAAGCTCTGATGATTTGCAAAAACTTCCAATATTGTTTGACGCGCTTTATTATAATTCGAATTATAATCTATATCTTCATCGCGCACATAATCCCAAGTGGCTTTTACGCTTGTTTCAAAAATTCTGTCTCTGGTTTCAGGCAGAGTTGTGTATTGTTCCCTTTTAAATCCCCAGAATTCAGAGCCGGTAGTTTTCATAATAAGTAAATCGAGAATTCCCGAGCTGACATAGACATCATCGGCAGTTCTTTCAACAAGGCATGTACGCTTTTCATTTCCTCCGCTAACGAATGAGTGATTATGCGGCTCGCCGTTTACTGAAATTCTATTCCATATCGACTGAATGATTTCAATGGAAACATGGTCGACGTTGTCATTATTTTTTAAGTAATGATCTGAGAGAAAAAGAGCGAACTCTTCTATAGAGTTTACATCATGCTCTTTTGCCAGAGCGTAGACTGTGTTTTTCATAGCATCAGTGGATAGAATTCCGGTATTGTCACCATCCATATGAATCGCATCAAAATTACCTTCAAGCTGAACGTTTACAAGAAACTCTTTCATTTCGTGATGTTCGCCGTCACGTTTTACTTTAGTGACACGGACTTTTGACTTTCCGTAGTTGCTTTGAATTAATTCTATTTTCATATTAAGATTTAAATTTTCTGTCTAAGTTTTGTAATATAGCGTTTGTAAACTTTTATAGTAATCCTTTTTTGTAAATATTGGATTATATTAGTCCGATATAAATATGTATACTAGAGTTTTATTCTCTTACAAAAAAGTTTAGTTATTCGTAAATTGATTTTCCATGAATTCTATAAAGAGCAAAAGAGTTTTACTGAACGGTGAATTAAAACCTGCATCAATTTTTTTGATAAGGGTAAGATTACAGATGTAAAAAATTATAATGAAGAAGCAGAAGACTTCGGTGAACTTGTAATAATGCCGGGTATTGTTGATACTCACGTTCATATTAATGAACCGGGAAGAACTGAATGGGAAGGCTTTGAAACTGCAACTAAGTCAGCAGCTGCGGGAGGAATAACAACTCTTGTTGATATGCCGCTGAACAGTTCACCCGTTACAACTTCTAAGAAAAATTTTAATATAAAACTTGAAGCTGCTAAAGGAAAGCTCTGGGTTGATTGCGGATTTTACGGCGGCGCAGTAAGTGATAATATAAATGAGTTAAAAGAGTTATGCGGTTCGGGAGTGCTTGGTATAAAATCATTTATGATTGACTCCGGACTTGATGAGTTTAAATTTGTTAGCGAAAGTGATTTAAGAAATGTTCTGAGCGTAATGAAGGATTTTGATCTCCCTTTGCTTGTTCATGCTGAAGTTTTTACTGATTCGGAGAAAGGAACTGCAAATTCTTTTTCGGATTTTGTGAAGTACAGACCGCATGAAATGGAAGATGAGGCTATTAAGATTTTAATAAAGCTTTGCAAAGAATTTAATACACACATACACATTGTTCATTTATCTTCTGCTGATTCATTAGCGTACATAAGAAAAGCAAAAAGTGAAGGTTTAAACTTAACAGTGGAAACCTGTCCGCATTATTTATATTTTAATAATGAAGATATTCCGCAAGATGATGCACGATTTAAATGCACTCCCCCAATAAGAAGCAAAGAAAACAATGATGAGCTTTGGGAAGCACTTGAAGACGGAACGATTGATATGATTGCAAGCGACCACTCGCCATGCACACATGATCTAAAAGCAAAAATTTTCTCCGATGCATGGGGAGGAATTGCTTCTTTGCAAGTTTCTCTTCCTGTTGTCTGGACTAAGGCTAAAGAAAGAGGAATTGGAATTGAGAAAGTTTCAAAGTGGATGAGTAAAAATACGGCAAAGTTAGTTGGATTAGATAAATATATAGGTACAATTGAAGAAGGTAAGTATGCAGATTTTACAATTATGAATCCCGAAGAAAGCTTTATAGTTGAACCGGATTCACTTCATCACAAAAATAAAATTTCAGCGTATCACCATGAAAAGCTTTTCGGAAAAGTGCATTCGGTTTTCCTTAATGGAGAGAAAATATTTGACGAAGGAAAATTTCCTACAGAACCAAAGGGTAAAATAATTTTAAGAATTAACTAATGAATATAACTACATCCTCAGCATTTGCAGGACTTACGGAGCTTGCCTCAGAAAAAGTAAACGGAAAAGTTTTATACTGTACTGATGATTTTTTCGCAGAGAAAGAAAATCTTTTAAAAGTAAAGCCTGCAATATTTTTACCCGATGAATATACAGACCATGGCAAATGGATGGACGGATGGGAGTCACGCCGCAAAAGAGTTGAAGGCTATGACTGGGCAGTAATCCGCCTCGGCATCCCGGGATATGTAAAGGGTATTGATATTGATACGGCATTTTTCACAGGCAATCATCCGCCATATGCATCTGTATGGGGAGCGAAGCTTGAAGACGGAGCAGATGAAGATTCATTGTATAAAGAAAAAATAGAATGGACGGAAATTGTCCCGAAGGTTTCATTAAATCCGGGTTCGCAAAATTTATTTTCGACAATAAATAATTTAGATTACTTCACTCACTTAAGATTAAATATTTTCCCTGACGGCGGCGTTGCGCGTTTCAGAGTTTATGGAGACGTTTATAAAAAATGGAAAGAAAATTATGACGGTGAATTGATTGATTTAGCAGGACTTGTAAACGGCGGCAAAGTTATTATCTGCAACGATATGTATTTTGGCTCGAAGGATAATTTAAATTCACCTACAAAAAGTATGTATATGGGTGACGGATGGGAAACGAAGCGAAAGAGAATTCCGGGATATGACTGGTGTATATTAAAATTAGCAGAGCCGGGAAGTATTCAAAAAATAATGGTTGATACTGCGCACTTCAAAGGAAATTTCCCTGATACTTGCTCAATAGAAGGAGTAAACTTACCGCACCTTGAAGATTACAGAGTAACAGATACAATGATTACATGGAAAGAGATTTTGCCAAAGGTAAAGCTGCAGGCAGATACGGAACATTTTTTTGAAGAAGAAATAGTTAGCAAGGAAGTTTTTACCCATGTAAAACTTAACATTTACCCTGACGGCGGAGTAAGCAGACTGAGAATTTACGGAGTATTATCTAAATGAATAAAAAAGAATTAAAAGAAAATTTGTATCATTGCTGTGGGAGCGTTAACTGGGTGAATGAATTTGCGCTGCACTTTCCTTTTGACAGCAAAGAAAAGATGTTCGAGAAAGCAGAAGAAGTATGGTTTAGTCTGAACAGAAAAGACTGGCTTGAGGCATTTAAACAGCATCCGAAAATTGGTGACTTAGCATCTCTTGAAAAGAAATTTGGCAGCACAAAAGATTTTACTACGAAGGAACAATCATCGGTGAGTGCAGCTTCAACGGAAACACTTACTGAGCTTAAAAAATATAATGAATGGTATGAAAAAGATTTTGGGTTTATATTTATTGTCTGTGCCACAGGTAAAACTGCCGATGAAATGCTCGGGCTTATAAAAAAAAGAATAAAAAATAATTACGAAGAAGAACTAAAAATTGCAATGGGGGAACAAAACAAAATTACAAAATTAAGACTGGAGAAATTATTTTGAGTCAGTTAACAACTCACATTTTAGATATATCTATAGGCATGCCTGCAAAGGATGTTCCTGCAATATTAAAATTTTTGCAAAATGAATTTCAATGGGTAGACCTTGCAGAAGGAAAAACGGATTCAGACGGTAGAATAAAAAATTTATTAGCAGATGATGTAAAGATGGAGCATGGCACATATAAATTAATTTTTAATACAGGCGAGTATTTTGAGAGGGAAGGGATTGATTCGTTTTATCCTGTAGTGGAAGTTATTTTCAGAGTAGATTCGGATATGCATTATCATGTGCCGCTGCTTTTAAGTCCTTACGGTTTTTCAACCTATAGAGGAAGTTAAAACAAATTTAAATTTTTAATAGAAGAATATGAAATTAAGTTTATCGGAAAAAAGTCTGGAAGATGTTTTAAAAACTATTTCCAAAGGGAATAAAGTATATAAAAAAATATATCCGGGAGAGTCGATTGAACGTCAACCCGTTACAACAGTTTATGGCGGAGCGCAGCTTTTTAAATCCAATACGACTGTAAGAATAGGTGAACTTGGATTAAAAGCATTCAGAGAATTCATTCCAAATGCACATGTGCTGGCAAATATACTCGGCTGGAAACAGAAAGATGAACTCAATGAAATAATTTATAACAAAATTGAAGAGAAACTTGGACGGGAAGGAGTGGAAGATTTCAGAATTGATTTTGAAGACGGTTTCGGTATACGTCCCGATGCAGAAGAAGATGAAACAGCTGTGAACTGTGCAAATGAAACATGGAAGGGAATGCAGGAAAATACTCTCTCTCCCTTTATAGGTATAAGAATAAAAACTTTATCAGATGAATTAAAATACAGAGCGCTTAGAACTCTTGATATTTATATTTCAACATTGGCAAATCTTTCAGGCGGAGAGCTGCCGGAAAACTTTGTCGTAACACTTCCGAAAATTACCCATGAAAAACAAGTAGAAGCATTTATCGAAGCATTGGAAATTCTTGAAAAGAAACTGAAGATGCGTAAAGGAAAAATAAAAATGGAACTGATGGTCGAGACACCCCAATCTATTTTCGATTCCGATGGAAAAGCTTCATTGCTTGGATTTGTAAAAGCGTGCAAAGGCAGATGCAAAGCGGCGCATTTTGGTGTTTATGATTATACAGCATCGATGGATATCACAGCAAGACTTCAGGCAATGGATCATACTGTCTGCGATTTCGCAAGGCACGTTATGAAAGTTACACTGGCGGGAACGGGAGTCTGGCTTTCTGACGGCGCAACAAATGTAATGCCTGTCGGTCCCCACAGAGGAGAAATTTCTGAAGAGCAACGACAGGAAAATATCGATACAGTAAACAAAGCATGGAAGCTTGGCTACGACCATATTATGCATTCATTGAATCAGGGATTTTATCAGGGATGGGATTTGCATCCGGCGCAATTACCGATTCGTTATGCTGCATGTTATAAATTTTTCTTAGATGGATTAGATTCCGCATCAGTAAGATTGAAAAACTTTATTGAGAAAGCTGCTCAGGCAACACTTGTCGGAGATATTTTTGATGATGCTGCAACAGGTCAGGGCTTGTTAAATTATTTTTTAAGAGCGTTAAATTGCGGGGCAATAAGCGAAGACGAGATTGCAAAAACCGGTTTGACTTTGGAAGAAGTTCGCGGCAGATCTTTTTTAAAAATTCTTGACGGCAGAAAAAAGGGATTAAACGGCTAAATTCTGATTAAAAATAAAATATTTCTTATCTAAAACCTTGTTTTCATTTGGACTGCAAGGTTTTTTCATTTATATAGAAAACCTTCAAAAATGTTAGGTTTTTGTTAGGATTTCTTTTAGTTTTATTCTAATCATTATTAAACAAAATTTAACCTAAACAAACAAAACTATGGAAAAAAAATACACACTTTTTTTCGTAATATTAATGTTGTGTGTTTTTACGGGAACCTCTTTTTCTCAAAATATTCCTGTAAAAATTACACCAATGGGACTCGGTAGCACATCAAAATTGACACCTAACAATAACAATGGTTCTAATCTTGATGCCATGAACGTAACAGTTTTACCATCTAATGGTTCAACTTCAGGTAACGGTAGAGCTCCGCAAGGTTCACGAAGATTCATAAATGTTAAATATCTTATTTCAGCTAATGAAATGACTACTTCAGGTTTTGGTGCAAATGCTTTAACATCGATTGGCTGGACATGGAACGTTGCCAGTGGAGTAGCACAATCAGTTGCTACAACAGGCAGATTAAAAGTTTACGTTAAAGACACATCTGCATCTGCAGTTACAATGGGAAGTACTTTTATAGATACAAATGGTACAGGCTTTACCAAAATTATTGAAGGTACTATTAATATTCCGGCACAATCGACGGCTTTTTATATTGATGTACCAGTGGGTGGTACAGGAACCTCAACATTTACGCCGACACCGGGAAATGCTTTATTAGTAATTTTTGTTTATACAACTTTAGACCCGACGTTAGCAACAGGAAATCCTACAGTATATTGTTCAACTGCGTTGACAGGTAATGTAATGTCCACATATCAGTCGCAAACTGTTAATGGAACGGCAGGTGCAACTACAACTTTCAGACCTGAAACAAGATTTGGTAATGCATTAAATGACGTAGTTGCAATTACTCAAACTTATACATATGGTAAAGTGCCAAGACCATTCGGTGTTCCTTTTAATTTATCTACTTTAGTAAAAAATAATTCAGCATCTCCAATTACTTTTGATGTAAATATTTCAATAAAAGATTCTGCAACAGGTACAGTCAGATATTCTAATGTTGCAACAGTAACGGGATTAGCTGCTAATACATCTCAGGAGGTTTTCTTTAACGACTTTACACCTACGTTAAGCGAAAATGATTCTATTATAGTAGATGTAGCGCAACAACCTGGAGAAGATGTTACTTCTAATAACAGAAGCGCAAAAATTACGAGGGTTAACTCCAATACCTATGGATACGGACAAAAATTTACAGCAGATGGTGGTGTAGGATTCAACGCTCCTAATACAGGCGATTTTGTGGCTAGATTTAAAACTAATTCTCCAAATTCAATCAATCAAATAGATGTAAACTTCTCTACGGGCGGCCAGCCATTTAGAGTAGGAATCTGGTCTGCCTCAACACCTGGAGGTCCTCCGGGAGATACTCTATGGCAGTCAGAATCTTTTACATCTTCTGCAGGAGCTTATACAATTCTCGTAAATCCACCGGTTGCAGTAAACGGTGATTTCTTTGTAGGTGTAAGACAAACTGCAGCAGCAAATGTTAGCTTTTCTTATCAAACAGAAAGTCCAATAAGAGACAGCACATTCTATTTTGCATCCCCTACGGGCAGCTTAATTTGGAATGACTTTGCGCCTGCTAATTCGTTCAGATTTATGATTGAACCAAAGTTTGCTTTAAATAATGACGTTGGTACTTCAGCAGTTGATCAAAGTGGAACGACATATTTCACATCAGGTACAACGGCAATATCAATGACCGGTTCAGTAACTAACTATGGCTTGTCTATGAATTCGTTCAATGTTGTAAGAAAAATTTATGATAATACAAATGCATTGGTATATAACAATTCTGTTTCTATTTCAAATCTTGCTTCTAACGGAACAGCAGTAACTACATTCCCTGATTTCACCGGATTTGTATCAGGAACAGCTTATACTATTGCAGATTCAACTGAATTAGGCGGAGACCAAAGCAATACAAACGATAAGCTTACAAAATCATTTACACCTGTAATTGCGAAAAATGTATGCTTGCTTTATACAGATGCAGCAAGCCGTGATTCTCTCACAAATCAATTAAACAACGGCGGTTACACAGGAATGTTTGATGTTGTTGACGGTGCAACTTTTACAAACTCATTCAGAGCATGGAGAAGTGTTTATTATTTGTTGGCTTCATCCGGAACCTGGACTGCAGTTGTAAGAGATTCATTAAAAGCTTTCTTGGATAATTCAACAGCTCCTAATAAAAAATCTTTAGCAATATTCGGTAATGATTTAGGATACAATAATGATCCTATCCGTAATGTAGCAGCAACAGCCGCTGATACATTATTCTACAGACAATATTTACGTGCAACTTATGTTGCCGATGATTGGGGAACTTCTGTTGTGGGATCCGGCGGCAAAATCTACGGTGCACCCGGTTCACCATTCGAAGGTATTTCAGGTGACTCAGTTGCAGATCCATTCCCTGATATGGTACAAGCTGCAACATGGTACGGCGGTGCAGCAGCATTTTTACCATTAACAACTACTACAGGTGATTCATCTGCCGCAGTTTATTACATTGGTGCTAATTACAATGTATTCTATGGTACAAATGTTTATGCAAACTATAGAACGAAAGCAGCAACACTTGATTCACCGATAGAAATTTTCGACGTGATTGCAAGTTTCATTAACAACAATGGTGGTTTAGTACCGGTTGAGTTATCTTCTTTCACAGCTAATTCAGTAAGGAATGAAGTTACATTAAACTGGAGAACAGTATCTGAGTTAAACAATTCAGGTTTTGAAATTGAAAGAGCTGTAAATGGAACAACTAACTGGTCTAAAGTTGGTTTTGTTTCAGGTAACGGTACTACAAATTCAGAAATGTCATATACATTTAAAGATGCCGGTTTAGCAAAAGGAACATATGGCTACAGATTGAAACAAATTGATTTCAATGGTAACTACAAATATTATCAGTTATCAGGATTAGTAAGTGTTGGAGTTCCGAATAAATTTGAGCTTGCTCAGAATTATCCGAACCCATTCAATCCTGCAACAAAGATAAGTTATGATATTCCGTTCGATAGTAAAGTTGCAATTAAAATATTTGATGTTACAGGTAGAGAAGTTGCTTCACTTGTAAATCAGGTACAGGTTGCAGGTTACTACACAGTAAACTTTAACGCTTCAAGTCTTTCAAGCGGTGTTTATTTCTACCAAATCAATGCAGATGGTGGAAACCAAAATTTTGTAAAGACATTGAAAATGATGTTGATTAAATAATCATAACAAACTTTTCTTTTCAATCCGGCAGGCTTCGTTGTCTGCCGGATTTTTTTTATCTCCCAAATATAATTTCTTCTTTTACCTATTCCTTTTATATTTAATTTCTTCAATATTAAACTAACCGCTTATGAAATATCTTTTCATATTAATTGTATCGCTTCTGCTTGCTAATCCTCTAATTGCATACAATTCAGTTTCAGCACAAAGAACATTTGATTTAAAAGAAAGAAACGATAAGCTCGTTGTTGTTTTAAATCAATACGGAAGTTCAAGAATGTCTGTAGAAAATGAATTAAAAAATCTGGTAAGCAAAGATGATGAAGTTAAAGAGGCAATAAGTAATATTTATACAATTAATTTCAAAGGAACAGGCAGTGAGCTTAAAATGCGAAGCGCGCTCGCAAAATTTTCCTCACGAAATGATTTAATAAAGTTTGCAGCACCTGTATATCACGGCTCTTCTTCCGATATTACTGTAGTTTGCGCAGACGAATTTATAGTGAGATTGAAGAATACAAGCGACAAAGCAAAGCTTGATTTTTTAAATGAAAAAAATGGAATCGATATATTAGGAAACATAAGAGACAATAGAGGGTTTTATTTGAAAACAAAAAACGGTATTTCGAAAACTTCTATTCAACTATCCGATGAGTATTTTCAATCGGGCTTATTCGAGTATTGCGAACCAAATTATATTTATCCTGAAGGAAATAATTTATGCTTCACTCCGAATGATACACGTTTTGGAGGTCAATGGAATCTGAATAATACCGGGCAGACTGTAAGAAGCAGCTCTTCATCAAATGGTGACGTTACAACATTCAACGGCTTACAAGGCTCTGATATGAATGTTCCGGAGGCATGGGATTACACATTAGGTTCTGCTTCGGTGGAAATAGGAGTGTTTGATTCAGGTATTGATTCCACCCATCCTGATTTTGCAGGGAATGTTTTAACAGGTTATGATGCTGTGACAAATAGTTACGGTGTTCCACTAGATTCACTTTCTTTCGGGCATGGAACGAATTGCGCGGGAATAATCGGCGCTGTAACAAATAATAATCTTGGTGTTGCAGGAATTGCCGGCGGATGTAAAATAAGGTCGTATAAAATTTATACAAGTTCGGGGACAACTTCATCAGTAATTCAATCGAGAGCATTTGATTCTGCAACAACTGCAGGTTTGCATGTTATCAGCTGCAGCTGGACAGCCACAGTAAACAGCACTTTGACTGCTGCAATTAATAATTGCGCATTGAACGGCAGAGGCGGATTGGGATGTATCATACTTTTTGGTTCAGGTAACGATGGTAAAAATGCTCCGAGTTATCCATCTTATCTTTCAAATGTAGTCAGCGTAGGTTCATCAACTCCATACGACCAGATGAAATCACCGGGAACAGGAAATCAATTCAGGATAGGAGGAAACTATGGAGAGGATGGAAACGGTGATGTTGACTGCGTTGCTCCATCAATCGTCCCTACAGTAGACATTCAAAGTACCGGCGGGGATAATGATTCTGCAGGTGTTGCCGGAAATTATAGTATGGTGTTCGGTGGAACATCGGCATCTTGCGCGAATGCAGCCGGGGTTGCTGCTTTAGTCTTGTCAATCAATACATCTCAAACCGGAACGCAGGTGATCAGTAATCTTTTAAGAGGCTGCGACAAAATAGAGAATATAGATTATGCGGTTACAAAAACTTATGGTAAATGGAGTAGCTATATGGCTTACGGAAGGTTGAATGCTTTCAACTCAGTTAGATTAGCAGCAGGTACGGAGGTTACTCCTCCGACAATTAATCATCTTGCTGTAGAATCTCATTCTTCAACTTATCCTACTCAGTTTACAGCAGAAGTAATTGACCATGATGGGTCAACATTGGATACAGCAATTACAAAACCAAAAGTAATTTACAGAACAAATAAAAATAATGCAGGCTGGACTTCTTTTGACTCAGTAAATTTTATTACAAAAACTGGTGATACGTATACTTTCAGGATTCCAGGTCAAGGTTGGGAAACACAGGTTCAATATTATATCAAAGCAAAAGATAATACCGGGAACACATCTTTATTCCCTATACATGCACCCGATACAACAAATTTATGTTATTATGCGGTAGCAAGTTTGGAAAGCGTTACGCAAAAGGTCCCATCGTTTTCATTGCCAAGTTCAGGAACGGCAACTTCGTCAAACGTAACATTTTCTTCATTTAAAATTTTAAAAACAAAAGTAAGGCTTCATGTACAGCATCAGGCAAATGTTGTTTATAAGTTGATTCTTGTAAATCCTAACTCGAATTCTTCTTTTAATAGGAAATGCATCTTCGCAAACAACGGGCCACTTGCTTTTACAACAGGAATTACAAACGCAACGGCTGTTGATTCTGCTTCACAATTCTGGTCGCAGGGAAGCGACCCGTTCACGAACGGATTTTATAAGCCGGATTATTTTTTCAGAGGTTATAACGGATTAGATGCAGGCGGAAACTGGAATATTTTATATTTCAATTCATTCAACGTCTATACGGGAACGGCTGACAGTATTTTTATTACACTGTATAAATCTACAGGAACTACAAGCCCGAGCGCAAGATTAGATTCCCCCGCAGATTCTACAATGAACTTTGGCACAACTGATTTTGTAGATACGGTAGATTTTTATTTAAAGAATAAAGGAAATGCTAATCTGATTGTTTCAGGAGCATCGTTCTCAGGCACCTATGCTTCAAAGTATAGCTTGCTTTCATCGCTGCCGGGAGCAATTGCACCCAATGACAGCGGATTATTCAGAGTGAGATGTAATCCGTTAGCTAAACCTCCTCGCGGAAATGAGATACAGTTAGACGGAGTAGAAAATGCAACGATGGATATAGCTACAAATGACCCGTCAAAATCAACGTTCAAAGTTTCTTTGCAGAGTGATACTCCGCTTCCGGTAGAGCTAAGCAATTTTACATCTACTGCTAGTAGAAATAATATTAAATTGAACTGGAGCACGATTTCTGAAATTAATAATAAAGGTTTTGAAGTGCAGAGAGCAAATGAAAATTATGTTTGGAGTACTTTATCTTTTATTACCGGAAACGGTAATTCAAATCAGATAAATAATTATTCATTTGAAGACAGAAATGTGAATACCGGTAAATATCACTACCGCTTAAAACAAATAGATTATAACGGAAATTTTAAATATTATAATTTATCGAATGAAGTGATTGTAGGTTTACCCACAGAATTTGCTTTGATGCAAAATTATCCTAATCCGTTTAATCCATCTACTACAATTAATTTTGATTTGCCAGTGGACTCTAAAGTGAATTTGTTGATTTATGATATAACCGGAAGATTGGTTAGCGAATTATTGAATTCTGAATTTAAAGCAGGTTATAATTCGGTGAAGTTTAATGCTTCAAATTTTTCAAGCGGAGTTTATTTCTATTCAATTAATGCTTCATCAGGTACAAATAATTTTGTACAAACAAAACGGATGATATTGGTAAAATAAAATATATTTTAATACAAAAACAAAAGGGGCTTTAAGCCCCTTTCTTTTTTTCTAATCTTTCTTTTCTATTAATTTCCTTCCGTGAGCGGTAGAAGAAGTAACCTACAATTAAAAATGTAATTGCAGGGGAAACCCATTCAGGAATATGAATACGGAAGCTATCGACAATCATAATTACTCCAAGAAAGAATACTGAGTATAAAGCGCCATTCTTTAAATATAAGTACTGCTTAATTCTGTCTATATTACCGACTGTCAATTGTCTTAATACTACTGCTCCAAGTCCGTTACCCGCAAGAATAAGAGGCACCGATAAAGTAAAAGCAAATGCTCCGAGAACTCCGTCAATAGAAAACGTTGCATCGATAAGCTCGAGATAAATAATTTTGCTGATATCCGACATTCCTTTTTTCATCAGTTTCTTTTCCTGTTCTTCAGCATTGGTTTTAAAACCTGATGTTATAAAAAATGCCGAAGCGCCAAGCGCCGCACCGAAACACATTATAGGATTTGTTTTCACAGAGAACCAGATAAGTCCTGAAAGTAAAACAGAAGCAAGTGCATAAAACCAAATTCCATGCTTTACAAAGAACTTTTCAATCTTAAAGGCATAATGTTTCTGTTCGAGAAACAGCCAATAGAGAAACAGGAATACTAGGAATGTACCGCCGCCCATAAGCAAAACGGGTGAAGCGTCATCAACTGCCTTATGAACACTCGGGTCACTGCTGAATGCAGCAGTTATTGAGCCCCATAAGCCCAGGTCAGGGACAGTGAAATAAATGATAGCCATCGGAAGCATTCCGCGTACAAGGAAAACAGCGAAAAGAATTCCCCAGAACAAGAACCATCTTTTAGCCTTTTCAGACATCGTCGATAAAACTTCAGCATTAATTATAGCATTATCGACACTGCTTATAATTTCAAACAGGCATAAGCCAAGAATTGTAAGAACGATTGTAAATATATCCACTTAAACCTTTTATTGTAAACTTTTATAAATATTGATAATTTGTTTTTTTGTTTTATCTATTTCCTCAAAAATAATTTTAGCAGCCGGTTCCTTAGGTTTCACTTTATATCTTTTATCGTAATAAAGTTTCATCATTTCAGCCGTAAATTTACTTACTTCTGCATTTTGTAAATAGTCCATTAATCTGTCGTAAACTTCCGTGCTGAGCTGAGCCTTAAAAAACTTTTCTTTATTAGTTAGGATTTTTTTCATCGGCACAAGACCTCGGTTATCCTCGCCGAAATAATCTTTAACAATTCTTTTTATTCTGTTCTCAAATGAGGATTCGATTTCAATACATGGTGAATTTTCTATAGCATTAAAAAGATTTTTCGGGATTTCAAAATTGCCTACGCGTTTGCTTTCACTTTCTATTATAAATAGAGGTAGGTTGTTTAAATCATATTTTGCGAATTGTTCGAATAATGAATTCTCAAATGCAGTCTGATTTTTTACCCGTGGAAAATTGTTTATATCATAAGGTATATTCCCGAACAAACTTGAATAATGCCTTGCAGCAAATTCCAGATCAATGACAGGTAATTCTTTTTTTAACTCATTCAGAAGTTCTGTTTTTCCGGAACCTGTTTGCCCTCTTAATTCTATAAGTTTAAATCTTTGATTTTCATCAGAAAAAAATTCATTTACTCTTTTTCTGTATGCCTTCTGGCCGCCTGATAAAAATTTTACTTTGTAGCCTAAATCGGTAATCATTTTGGAAAGATATTTACTCCTTCCTCCTCCGCGCCAGCAGAAAACTATAATTTCTTTTTCCCCGCCTCCCTCTTGTTTTAAAAATTCTCCCAGTAAGTTGGTCTTAGGAT
>JBHEKU010000263.1:0-28527 GCA_041859205.1 Ignavibacteria bacterium
TTCTTCCTTCATTAAATGGATACTCTGTTTCATGACATAGAGAAATAAATTCGTAGTCTTGTTCAAAGTCAGGAAATGTCAAAGTAGATGTGAACTTTACAGTATCTATTGCTGCATCTCTTGCCCAGAGCAAGTCTTCCCTAAGCTGTCTCAGATCTTTTTTCTGAGGGACTTTGTAGAATCCGCCGACCTTTACATTTATTGGATGGATTTCTCTTCCGCCGATTGTCTTAACAATATCGTTGCCAATTCTTTTCAACTTTAATGCCTTCTCAACAACTTCCGGAAAATCTTTTGCCATATGTATCACATCCGGATATCCCAAAAAATCAGGAGCGTGAAGCATATATAGATGTAAGGTATGGCTTTCAATCCACTCACCGCAATATATCAATCTGCGCAATTCTCTTATCTGTCCGTCCGGGACTTGCCCGAATGCATGCTCAATTGCATTTACTGCAGACATCTGATACGCAATCGGACATATTCCGCAAATCCTTGCAGTAATATCAGGTGCTTCAGAATATTTTCTTCCTCTTAAAAACGCTTCAAAGAATCTTGGTGGTTCAAATATTTTCAGCTTTACGTCATCAACTTCACCGTTCTTAATTTTTATGTATAAAGCACCTTCGCCTTCAACACGGGCGAGGTAGTCAACTTTTATTGTTCTATTTTTCATATACTTCGCTTTCCTTTCTGAATGGTTCTGAGTAAGCATTAAATCCTCTGAACGCTAACATTATATCATATTTAGTTTCTCCTCTTGCTTCAATGTTTCTTGCAAGTGAAGTTGTGTTAGGTGAATCCATCGGGCCGAAACATCCATAACATCCTCTGTCATAAGAAGGGCAAATCGAACCGCAGCCTGTTTGCGTTACAGGTCCTAAGCAAGGTGTACCATGCGCAACCATTACACATACATTTCCTTTCTGTTTGCATTCCATACAAACAGAGTGAGATGAAATGTTTGGCTTCTTATTATTAAGATACGCAACGATTACATCAATAAGTTGATACTTATTTACAGGGCATCCGCGTAATTCGAAGTCAACATGGATAAACGATGCAACTGGCATTGATCTATCAAGTGTAGAAATATATTGAGGATGAGCGTAAACAATTTTTGTAAATTCTTTTACGTCCTTCCAGTTTCTTAATGCCTGGATTCCTCCGGCAGTTGCGCATGCGCCGATTGTAATTAAAGTCTTACAATCTTTTCTTATCTGCCTTGCAAGTTCTACATCGTGCGGAGTTGTAACGCTTCCTTCAATCAGTCCGATATCATAAGGTCCGGGAAGCATTCTACTGCTTGCCTCAGGAAAATATGCAATATCAACAGCACCAAGCACAGCTAATAATTCATCTTCTGCATCAAGGATGGATAGCTGGCATCCGTCACAAGATGATAATTTAAATACTGCTAATTTTGGTTTATTATTTTTCATATTTGCTAGACCTCGTAAAGATTAAAAATATCTTTTACCTGTGAATAATTAAATACCGGACCGTCCTTACAGATAAATTTAGATGTGTACTGACAGTGTCCGCAGAACCCTATTGCGCACTTCATGTTTCTTTCGAGTGAAAGATAAATATTTTTTTCTTCCACACCGAGTTTTACTAATTCTTCTATGGAGAACTTCATCATAATTTCAGGACCGCATACCATTGAGTATGTATTCATTGCATCAAGCTTAATGTAGTTGAACAGATTTGTAACTACACCAATATTTCCGCGCCATGAACTATCACCTCTATCGATTGTTGTAAGTACTTCTACATTCTTCGTTTTTGACCAGTGTTCAAGCTCTACTCTGTACAGCAAATCCAGCGCAGTTCTTGCTCCGTAAAGAATTATTATTCTGTTGAATTTTTTTCTTTCCTTGAAAATTGAATATATTGCCGGGCGTAACGGGGCAAGACCGATACCGCCTACCACTATAACTACATCCTTGCCGTAAAATTTTGTTACATCCCAGTTACTTCCGAAAGGACCACGAACTCCTATTGTATCACCTTTTTTAAGCTGTGATAATTTTGAAGTAACGTTTCCTACCCTATGAATTGTATGAAGAATTGTTTGTTTTTAGCGGGGTCAGAACAGATTGATATAGCAGATTCACCCATGCCGAATACATAAAGCATATTGAACTGACCGGGTTTAAAATTAAAGCTGCTTTTATCATGTGACTCTATTTCAATGGTGAAAGTATCATCGGTTTCCCAGAATATTTTTTTTATCGTGAATAAATTTGGAATCATCGGGTCAGTAATAATTGTGTTCGTCTCAGCAGGTAATAATGGATTATTTCCTTCGATGAATGTCATAATATTAAATCATTTAATTTCTTTCGTATAAACATCTAATAGTTGTATTCTTGTTGCTTTTAATCTTGCTTCAAGAATTCCTGAAAATCTTTTTAGCAGTTCGTAACCAAGGTCGTGATTTTCTTCGCATTTGTTTCTTAAACACTCTCCGTCAAGCGCAACTGCTCTTACATCGTCAATTGCATAAGCATCAAAATGCCATTTGTACGGAGATACAAGCCAGGACCAGCCAAGCACTTGTCCCGGACCGAGAGTCAAAATTCTTATCGAACCTTTTTCTCTTCCGTTAATTTCAATTGCTACTTTTCCCGTTCTAATCAGATAAAACTTTTTAGCCTCTTCGCCCTCGCTAACAATTTTAGTTCCATCAGGAAAATAGGTATTAGATGCGCATGATAAAATTGTATCAATGTATTCCGGTTTTAAATCTTCCAGGAAGGAATGATTTCTTAACAGGATTGATATATCTTCAGTATGCATTTTTTGAATTCCTTTATTTAATTTTTAAAAAAATTAATTAACAGGATTATCTTGTATAGCTTTTACTTCTTTTGTAATATCTATTCCGACAGGACACCATGTGATACATCTTCCGCATCCGACACAGCCTGATGTTCCGAACTGGTCAATCCATGATGCAAGCTTATGTGTCATCCACTGGCGATACCTTGCCTTTGGAGATGTTCTGAAGTTACCGCCGGCAACTTTTGAGAAATCCAGACTAAAACATGAATCCCATTTTCTCCAGCGTTCAGTATGATTTCCGCTGATATCATTTACATCTTCAACATTATTGCAGAAACATGTCGGGCATACCATTGTGCAGTTGGCACATGTAAGACATCGTGCGGCAACATCATTCCATTGAGGATGCTCCATATTGTTCATGAGTAAATCCTTAACGCCATCTGTTATTAAGGCACGTCCCATATTTCTTGAAGCATTATCAACTTCTGCATCGGCTTTGAAAATTTGTTCTTCTGTAGCAAAATTAGTTTCTACTTTGCTTAAGATATCTTCGCCTTTATCACTGCCGGATTCAACAACAAAATAATGTTCGTTTGGATTTATTACTTCAGTGATTGAGAGGTCAAATCCTTTTTTTGCTCGTGGACCTGTATCCATTGATGCGCAGAAACAAGTTTTTCCTGCCTGAGTGCAGTTAACGGCAATAATAAAAGTCCTATCTCTCAGTGAAACATAGTTAGGGTCTTTATACTGCCAGTTATTAAAGACTTTATCCTGAATTTGTATTGCGTGGAGCTCGCATGAGCGGACACCTATGAATGCATACTTAGTAGTATCGGTAAGAATGGTTTTTATTTCGAAAGATTTTCCGTTTTTATTTGCTTCAAATAGTTCAAGCTTGGGTGGGAAGAGATATTTTTTCCAGGAGTGGGGGCCGACATTGTAACCGAACAATGCTTCATCATTTCTTCTTTTTATTCTATAATGTCCGGCTTCCTGTTCATCTGTCCATCCGATTGGCAGCTCGGAGGTATTTTCAATTTCATCGTAAATAATGGTTTTATCTCTAAGCGTGGGTCCGACGGTAATAAATCCTTCACTTTTAAGGAGTGATATAATGCCATCAATAGCATTTCTATCAACAACCTTTATGCTATTTTTATCGTTCATATTGTTTATTACTTGCTTATATTTATTGCAGTAACAAATTTATTTTTGTAGATTACAACTGTATTTCTCGCCTGATTTCTATGTAAAATTAAGAAAATTTAGGGAATTCAAAAATGATTCATATCATGTTTTTAAAATATATTTTCATGGATTTAATTGTTAATAATTATAACTTTAATAAGTGCCAAGGGTAATTGAATGAATATACATACTGAAATCAAAAAATTTTTCAAGGACGGAGGCCTTCTTTCCTCTCAGTTTGAAAATTACGAGTTTAGAAACGGTCAGCTTGAGATGTCGATAAAGATATTAGATACTCTTGAAGAAAAGCGGCATATATTTATTGAAGCGCCAACAGGTATCGGCAAAAGCTTCGCTTATCTTATACCGGCAATTTATTACGCCAAAGAAAATGAGAAGAAGGCAATCATTTCAACCCACACTATAAATCTTCAGGAACAGCTAATAGAAAAAGATATACCGTTCCTTCAAAAAATTCTGCCTATAGAATTCAAAGCTTCTCTATTAAAAGGCCGCTCGAACTACTTATGCCCTAACAGACTTGCAAAGGCAATGTCAAATTCATATTCACTATTTGATGAAGAAGAGAGAAGTATCGTTGATAAAATTTATCAATGGTTTTTAAAAACAACTGACGGGACATTATCTGATATAAATTTTAAAATTCCTCCTGCTGTATGGGCAACGGTTTGCTCTGAAATGGGAATCTGCACAAATAAAACCTGCGGCGGAGAAAATACAAAATGCTTTTATCATAAGGCAAAGAAGGAGCTTGCTGACTCAGATATTATAATTGTAAACCATCATTTGTTTTTTACTCTATATGACGGCGTGAATCCACCCGAAGGCGAAAAAGATATAGAAGGTTATTTATATCATAATGATTTTATTGTATTCGATGAAGCGCATACAGTCGAGCAGGTCGCTGCCGAGCATATCGCTCCGCATGTTACCCGTGAAATGATTCGTTTTCACCTGATGCGATTATATAATCCCAATAAGAAAACGGGAATTTTAACAGCGCTGCCTGCTATGCATATCTTCCCAACGATTACAAATCTTTTGGATTTAAATAATCTTTTTTTTCATAGGATAAGAGCAAAACTTACCGAGCATCAGAAGGAATATCATAAGCTTACATACCGAATTTATGAAAAGCATTTTGAAGTTAACATTATGGAAAGTGAGTTTGAAAACCTTGTTAAAAATTTGAGAATGCTGGTGCCAACCTGCAAAGATGAAAACCAGGCAAACGAGCTTATTGAATTTATAAATAAATTTAATGCGTTCAAGAACACAATCAATGAATTTCTTGAACAAAGAAATAATACTAAAGGGAAAGACTTCGTGTATTGGGTTGAGTTTGCAAATAAAAGACCTGACTCAAATATAACTCTGTCTTCTTCTTCAATAGATTTATCGGAATATTTCAGAAAAAATATTTTCAGACCGAATAACTCGACAATTTTTACAAGCGCAACTCTCACAATAAATAATAACTTCAGCTATTTCAAAAAACGGTTAGGAGCTGAAGCAGTTGAGGAGTTAAAATTAGAGTCGCCGTTTGATTATTACCGCCAAGTGAAAGTTTATATTCCAAAAGAATTAAATTCACCCGGCAATAAAATCACTCCTGAGTACGAACACGATTTGCAATACTGGATAGACCATTTTATTGATATGACAGGAGGAAAAGCGCTGGTGCTCTTTACGAATTTTTCATTGCTGAAAAAGACATCTGAGAATATGAAATTCGGTCTCGCAGAGAAGAGCATAAATTTATTTACTCAGGGAGACGGAACACCTAGAACAAAACTGCTGGAACAATTCAAACAAGATACGCACTCTGTTTTGTTCGGACTGGACAGCTTCTGGATGGGTGTTGATGTCCCTGGAGAATCTCTTAGTAATCTTATAATTACTAAACTTCCTTTTCAAGTGCCGGACCATCCGGTGGTAGAGGCTCGTATGGAATTCATAGAATCCAAAGGCGGCAACAGCTTTATGGAGTACTCGCTTCCTGAAGCCATTTTAAAATTCAGACAGGGATTCGGACGGCTTATCAGAAACAAAAATGATGAAGGAATTGTTGCAATACTTGATAACAGAGTTTTAACGAAACCTTACGGTAAATATTTTTTAAGTTCCATTGAGGAGTGTGAAGTAAATATTGTTTAGAACTTTACAGTTGAGAAGTTGAAGTACAATAAATTTTCTCCCCTAAATTTCATAGGGGAGAATATAGGAATCAAATTATTTTATTAAAATCATTTTCTTTGTTTCGATAAAGTCATCAGTAATCAGTTTATAAAAATATATTCCGCTTGAAAGATTTGCACCATTGAATGAAATACCGTAGCTTCCCTGCTGCTTGAATTCATTAACCAGCTCGTTTACTTCTCTTCCTAACAAATCATATACAATAATTTTCACAAAGCCATTTTTAGGAATTGAGAATTGAATTTTTGTTTCGGGGTTGAATGGATTAGGATAATTTTGAGAGAGAGAATAATTCTTTGCTTCAGTGGTAGTAGTATTTAAAATACCAACCGATACTCCGCCTCCGTCCGTTGTTTTTAATATTGCTCCGTATCCGCCTATTCCGTATCCAATTTCGGAAGTAACAAAATCAAAATCAGTGCCTTCAAAATTTTGTTTAAACCATGTATTTCCTCCGTCTGTTGTTTTGCTGCTTCCTAAATATCCGGTTAAAGAATTTAAAAATTGTATTTTATATCCTCTATCATAGAAGCCTGTGGTAGTCCAATTGTATCCGCCATCGGTTGTTTTTAATATCTCGTTGTAATCTCCTGCAGCAAGACCTGTATTTTCATTAAAGAAGTGAAGCGCTGTTACAAAAGCTCCGGGCATAGTTAAAGTTAAGAACCAGGAATCTCCGCCATCAGTTGTTTTATAAAATTTTGTATAGTAAGTGCTGCCGCCATGGGGACCACTTTCTGAATATCTATCAGCTGTGAATCCGGTTGTAGAATTAGCAAAAGAAATTTTTGTAAGGTAATTTCTCTGAAGTTTAATTTGCCACGTTAAGCCTCCATCAGTTGTTTTATACAATCCAGCTTCACCGAAGTCTTTATAAATAATTGCGAATCCATTTTGTTCATTGGTAAACTGTAACACATCAAACATAAAATCATCATTGTAAAAAACGGAATTCCAGGTAACTCCTGAATTTGTAGTTTTATATAATGCATGTTTAGTACATAAAAATCCTGTATTCTCATTCAAAAAATTAAAGTCATTTACCATATTATCCCAGCCAAGATTCAAATTCAGTTTGGAAAAACTTGCTCCGCCATTAGTTGTTTTAAAAACTAAACTGTTCACACCACCGAGAAATCCTGTATTAGAATTCAGGAACTTCACTGAGTGAAAGTTACCAATAAAATCAAGTTCGCTTGTAAGGCATTCCCAGGCAGAACCAAAGTTTGTTGATTTATATATTAAACCTTGACCTGACGATTGAAACATATTACCGTTAGGTGTTACATCATATTTATTTAAGAAAAAATAATCAGGAATGAGTGTAGAGATCCAGGACACTCCCCCATCTGTTGTTTTGAAAAAGTAATAAGAAGAATTTTGTTTTCCATATCCCCAGATAAAATTCTGAGATATTGGTTTAAAGAACATTACAGAGTCAAGACTCAACGCTGTGCCATATAAATTCCAGTTCAACCCCTGGTCTGATGATTTTAGTAATTTACCGTTCAAAGTCATCATCACAGCATTATTATTATCTAAAAACTTAATTTTCATAAAAGGATTAGCTCTGTTTGTATCCATAACTTGTGTCCAGTTCAAACCACCATCAATTGTCTTAAGCAGTTTTCCGTTTGATACTGCAATGAAACCTGTATTATTATTTATAAAATCCATTGATCTTAACTTTGAAGGATTCCCGGGATAATCGAACGGAGGCGTGCGAAAAGTCCATGCAATGCCGCCGTTTGTGCTTGTATAAAAATTTCCGTTAAGTAAAAACCCGTGGTCAGAATCTGTAAACTTAATTTCATTATACCACTGTGGAAAATTTTCTGTTAGTACAAACCAGCTTTCACCTGTATTAGTAGTTTTAAAAAGATAATTACCTCCGATATATCCCGTCATATCATCTTTGAAATAAATATTTTCTTCATGAAAATCAACCAAGCTTATACCTGCAGGTGCAGAAACATTTTTAACATTCCAGGAAATTCCTGCATTCGTAGTTTTTACTACTGAAAGCGGGTAACCTACAGCAATACCCGTATTATCATTTAACATATAAATATTTTTATAGTCCCTAAGGATAGGAGTAGGATTTAAATATTGCCAGCCCGATTGCGAATAAGAAAAATTTGAACCAAGTAAAATTAAGAATAAAACCGGGGTAAGTAGTCTTAGAGGTTTCATAAGCAGAAAATTTGTTAAACAAAGTTAATAAAATAATAATTAAAACAAAACAACCTTACAAATCATAGTGCAAGTACTATGCCCCAAATATTGGCTAATTTTGAGCCATTTTTGCACTATTCGTTGTCACTAAAAATATAAATAGTAGCATGCAGACTATTTTTGATAAGACGAATTAATTGATCACGATGATGAATTTTTGACGGATTTTTGGGAATTTTTAAAATCAATATTTATTTATTCGTCAATCCTAATGAATTTTTGACGGATTTTTTGGAAATTTTAAAATCAATATTATTTTATTGGTCATTCTTGACGGATTTTTGACGGATTTCTGCAAAATAAGAACATTACATTCAATCCGGCTATTTCTTAAGAAATATAACTACAAGTATTATAGAACTCAATGTAGAGCACCCTATTCCTACTAATAGGGAAATATTTTTCGTAATTGAATTCTATTTGGATTTTATTTAAAAAACACGTTCTTTATTTTTAGTTTTTTAAAGTTAGCGAAAGAACCTAAAATATGAGTAAAGACAAACACCAGAACGGCAAAACACGCCATGAATCCAAAACAGATAATAACAACAGGCCATCTGCCGAACCGAAGATAAACAATTCCGAGAATACATCTCCCGAAGAATCAAAACAGGAACAAAAACAGGAAACGCAGCAGGAAGCATCACATGGCTTTGAAGTTCTGCCTTATGATTTTGACGAACAGTTCAAAGATAAACACAAAAAACCTTTATATGCTGATGCGCGTTCACTCGCTGTAAAAATAATTACTCGCTGTGAAAGAACTGATTCATACCTCGATAAACTTATCGATACTGAATTAAAGAACGATACTCTAAATGATTTTGATAAGGCATTACTTAACGAGCTTACACACGGCGTTATACGCTGGATGAGAAGGCTTGACTGGTTCCTGAACGGATTTTATCGCGGCAGCTATGAAAAGTGCCAGCCGGAAGTCCGTAATGCAATGAGAGTAGCGTTGTATCAGATTATGTTCCTTAATAAAATTCCATACTCTGCAGCAGTAAACGAAGCAGTTGAGTTTGTAAAAAGATTACATGGCGATAAACATGCCGGCGTTGTTAACGGATTACTCCGTACAATAATCAGAACGCTTGAAAACTTAGTATGGCCGACAAGGGATGTTGACGAAGTAAATTATCTCGGAATGGTTCAGTCGCATCCTAACTGGATGGTTAAGCGATGGATACAAAGGCTTGGCTTTGACGATGCAGAAAAATTTTGCGAGTTCAATAATAAAAGACCGATACTCGGGCTTCGCGTTAACAAGCTAAAATCTAATATAGACGAAGTTGAAACATATCTGAACAACAAAGGAATTGCAACACGCAGAGGCGCAAATATAGATTATTTCCTTACGATAAAATCCATGGGAAGAATTTACACTGATGAATTTTTTAAGAACGGATATTTTTCAGTGCAGGATGAAAGTGCCGGACTGGTATCGACTTTGCTTGACCCTAAACCGGGTGACTTAGTAATGGACTTATGCGCGGCGCCGGGTGGAAAGACAATGCACATGGCAGAGCTTATGAATAACGAAGGGAAAATAATTGCTATAGAAAAATATTCTTCCAGAGCAAAAGCACTTGAGACAAATATAAAAAGAACAAACGTTACAAATACTCAGGTTGTTTACGATAGTATCTTAGCTCCGGAAACAAGTTTGTTAAGAGAGGAGCTACTTGGTAAAGCTGATAAAATTCTGCTTGATGCTCCGTGCTCAGGTCTGGGCGTTATTACAAAAAAACCTGATATTAAGATGAAAAGAGAGCTTGAAGATATTCAGAAGCTGCAGAAGCTGCAGATGGAATTAATTATGGAATCCTCAAAATATTTAAAGCCGGGCGGAGTACTGGTTTACTCGACTTGTACAACAGAACCGGAAGAAAATTTTGATGTGATAAAATGTTTCTTAGAAAAAAATCCTGATTTCAAAATTGATTCTGCAGAAAGATTTGTAAAGAATAAGAAAATTGTTACGAAGGAAGGCTATATTGAAACGTACCCGTTTAAGAATTATATAGACGGTTCGTTCTCCATAAGATTAATTAAAAGTTCTTAACTCTAAATTTCTTTTATAAACACAAAGAGCGCAAAGCTGCCGCAAATGACACAAAGATAAAACTATTTTTATAGAAGATTATCTTAGCGTTCTCTGCGAAAAGCTTAGCGCTCTTTGCGTTTATTAAACTTTGAATATTGTGTTTATTTCTTATCGTTCATCTTCTCATAAGCATCAATTATATCCATAACCAGCTTATGTCTTACAACATCTGTTTTATTGAAATATACAAATCCTATTCCGGTTATACCTTGAAGAATTTCATTTATCTGTATCAAGCCCGACATATCTTTTCTCGGTAAATCAATCTGTGTAACGTCTCCGTTTATAATTGCTTTAGAGTTTGCACCAATACGGGTAAGGAACATCTTCATTTGTGTTGTAGTGGCATTCTGTGCCTCGTCAAGGATGATAAAAGCGTTATTCAGTGTTCTTCCTCTCATGTATGCAAGTGGGACAATTTCGATTACGTTTTTTTCCATATAGCTTTTTAGCTTATCACTGGGCAGCATATCATCAAGAGCATCATAAAGCGGTCTAAGGTATGGATCAATTTTTTCTGATATATCTCCGGGAAGAAAGCCAAGGCTTTCACCCGCTTCTACTGCAGGTCTTGCAAGAACAATTTTATTTATCTCTTTACTCTTCAATGCTGCAACTGCAAAGGCAACGGATAAGTATGTCTTCCCCGTACCTGCAGGTCCTATAGCAAATACTATATCATTCTCTTTTATCTTTTTTACGTATTCAAGCTGGGTAGCAGTTCTGGGCTTTATGAAATCATTCTTTTTGAATAAAATGATTTCCTGAAGCTCATTAGTTCCCGGCTTTACTTTGTTATTTATTTCAAACTCTTTTGTATTATCGAGCAGATCAAGAACAAGCTCTACATCATGCGGTGTGATATGACCTTGTCTTTTCTGAAGGAACTTTAACTCTTCTATAGCGCGTTCAATATTTTCAGTTTCGGATTTTTCCCCTTTAATGAAAATTGAATCCCCTCTTACTACAATGGTAGAATCGAAAGCTTCTTTTATAAGCTCAATATTTTTATCATTAACTCCGCAAAAATTTAGCAGGTCAATTCCTGTCAGTTCTATTCTTTTTTCTATTATGTCCAAATTCTTAAGTAAGTTTATAATTACAATTTAAAACAAAAAAACCCTTATGCTAAATTCCAGCATAAGGGTTTAAAAATATGATTATAGAATAATTGAGCTAGTCAATTATTTTTTCTTTTCATCTTTTTTAACGTCTTTAGGAGCGTCTTTTTTTACATCTTTCTTTTCATCTTTTTTAACGTCTTTCTTTTCATCTTTTTTCATGTCTTTCTTTTCATCTTTCTTCACATCTTTAGGAGCATCTTTCTTTGTTTCTGTTCCTGTAGTTGTGTCAGATTTTTTTGTTCTCTTTTTCATCCATGTGTTCTTAACCTTCATTGCATCTTGTTTCATTTTGTCGGTTAAGGTTGGGATAACTAATTGTTGTCCAGGATAAATAAGATTTGGGTTGGTGATTTTTGTTTTGGTTTTCTTGTTAGCCTTAGGATCTAAAGTAACTGTTTTGTTAGCATCCCATAATACTGGCCACATTTTGCCGTTGTTGTAAATTTCTTTTTTAGCAGCGATTTTGTATAAGCAATCACCTTTTACAACTGTGTATTTGTTTGATTTTGGTGGTTCAACTGGTTTTTCCCAATCAAGAAGTTTCTTTTCCATTGCGTTGAATCTATCCCAGAATTCTGGTAAGCAACGTACTTTTGAAGCTTTTAAAGCATCAAATTGTTTTCTTGCGTCAGCTACATTACCTGATTTGCTGTTGATCATCTTTTCAGTTGATTCAAAGCTTTTTCTGTAATCAGCAACACCTGATTTTGAAGAACCAACTGCTGCATAAAGATCGTTTTCAGCTTTTGTTAAAGCTGCATCTTTATCTGCATTTGATCTTTTAAGACCGTCTATTTCTGTGTTAAGATTGTTAAGTTCGATCGTTAACTGATCTTTCTTAGCTGTGTACTCGTCCATCATTTTTTGCCAATCTTCCATGGTCATCTCAGTTGGTTCATCCTGAGCAAAGACTGACTTTGATGTCATTACAGCTAAGGAGAAAACTAACATAAATACTAATAATTTATGTAATTTCATTTTTGAATATCTCCTTTGATAAAATTTTTAAAATTTTGTGTAAAAATAATTTTTAAAACTGTTTTAATTACGGACATCTCTTTTTAACAGCGTCCATGTCATTCATGTACTGTTTTATTTTAGAGTCTTTGTCAGCAATTTGTCTTTGTAAGGATGATTTCTCATCATTTTTAGAACTGACTTGTGAAGATAGAGATTCTACTTCAGCTTTTAAATCATTGAGCTGTTGCATTTGCTCTTCGCTTGGTCCTGAGCTACAACCTGTGATAACGACTGAACCAGTCATCATTAAGGCTGCCAATAGAACAAACAAAAGATTTTTTGTTTTCGCCATTTTTAAAATTCCTCCTGTAATTGGATTTTGGCTGTTAAAAAATAAGTTAATTCGCTTACAAATATACATTGGTTAATACACAGTGTCAAGTCAAGAATTCTCAAAAAGTAGACAGTAAAATCTTTAGTTTTGCATTTGTTTTGCAGGAATATCATGTCTGTATAAAAAATGCCACAAAAAACAAAAGCCCGGAAGATTGCTCAACCGGGCTTTTTTATAGTCTAAATATATTAACTATTTATTTCTTTTTTTCTTCTTTCTTTACATCTTTAGGTGCGTCTTTTTTTGTTTCTTTAGGCGCATCTTTTTTGACGTCTTTTTTTTCATCTTTCTTCACGTCTTTTTTCTCATCTTTCTTTATATCTGATGCATCTTTCTTTGTATCTTTTTTAGTGTTGTCAAATGTAGCATCACCTTTGCTTTTGCTCTTTCTTTTTTTCATCGTTCCTTTGGACTTATTGAGCATCATTTGCTTTTCAGCATCTGTCATAGATGGAATGCACAATACTTGTCCCGGATAGATTCTGTTCGGATTCGGAATTGTAGACGGTTTACCTGAGACTATGCCATTTTTATTAGCATCCCAGATCTTTGGCCACAATCTCGGATTTCCGTAGATTGAACTCTTGCCGGCAATTTTCCATAAGCAATCACCTTTAACAACTGTGTAGTCTTTATCACATTTTTTAGCAACAGTTCCGCCTAAACACCAGTCGGCATATTTCTTAACCATTGCATTGTATCTGTCCCAGAATTCATTGAGACATCTGCCTTTTGATGCAGTTATTGCATCAAGTTTTTTCTTTGCGTCTTCACAGTTTCCTGTTCTTGAATTGATTTGGCTTTCAACATCGGCGAATCTTTTTCTGAATGCGTCGATATCTTCACCAACCCAGCTGTTGAAGTCACCTTTTAACTTATCATAAGCAGATTGCTTTTGATTTTTTTGAGCAGTTAAACCATCAAGGCTTGCCTGCTTGGATGCTATGACTGCATTCAAAGAATCTTTCATCTTTGAATATCTTGCCCACTCACTCATGTAAGTTCCGCAAGCATCGTCCATCTCATCACAGCATTCGCCGTCATCCTGCGCATGCACAGAAACGGGAGCTTTAAAGAAAGCAATTAAAGATAAAATTAAAATTGCTAAAAATAGTTTGTTTGATTTCATGTTGAATTTAAACTCCTGAACTTTTTAATTTAATAAGTTATAAAAATGATTTAAGGACATCTTTTGCGTGCAGCATCGAAATCTGACTGCAGCTTTGACATTGAATTGTCAATTGAACTTATATCGCTTTGTAACTGGCTGATCTGACCGTCTAAACCAGAATTGGTCGACATCATTTGAGATACCTCTGCCTTTAATGTTTCCAGTTCGGCTAATTGCTCATCTGTCGGACATGAACTACATCCTGTGAGAACTGCTGAAGTGGACAAAATTAAAAAAGCTAAAAGAGTAAAAATCAAACTTTTAATTTTGAGCATATTTGAAAAATCCTCCGATTTTAAGTTAAAATTTTTTTCAAAATACCTTAATATAAATGAGATGTCAAGTCAGTTTCTTTAAAAACCATCAATATTCAATGATTTTTATAACTATAACTTTTATTTCTCTATTAAGATTAACATCTAACAGAAATAAAAAAAGCCGGAAAGACCGGCTTTTTTATAAATATAATTATTAGTTTATTTATTTACTTCATCAAAGAAATCACCAAGCTTGAACCTGACGTTCGCTGCTACAGTGAGAACTCCGAAACTGTCATCAGTAAGCTTTGATAAACGTATCGAAGGTCCTATTGCAAATGAGCTGAGCGCAAAACCTTCACCAATCTGAGATATCATAATATCCATAGAAATCTGAAAGTTTCTTAATCCTGCAAGTGTAGCATCGATTCTTGTATCAAATACTGAACCCGCTGCTCTCATTTCACGACCAACAAATCCGATGTGTGTTTCACCTAAATATTTACCGGCGTAAACTTTCGCTCTTGTTGAACCAAAAGTTCTGAACGGATATGAGAACATAAAATCAAAGTAGCTACCTAATAAAACGTTGTTAGGCATTATTTCACCTGTAACTTCGTTTTTATAATTTTTAGGAAGGTCAGGCGTTCCGGTATCAATTGTTGTATGATATCCAATTTCAAAGAAGTTACCGAACGGAATGTGGTAACCTAAGTTAAGCATAAGATTCGGAGCATAAATATTGTTGTAACTGTTTCCGCTAAGTCCTGAACCGGCATCATTTTCTTTTGCTCTTGTTGTTAATTCTTTAATTCTTGAATTAACTCCAACCCATGCACCAAGTATATGGAACTGAGCTCCCACTAAATCGGTTTCTAACGGGAATGAGTAAGGTGTACCTGTACCGAATGAAAATCCTAATGAACCTTTAAGTGGAAGACCTACAGGGTCACCGCCAAAGAACTGGAAGTAAGGATTGATATATGCTGTGGTACCTCTGATATCTCTTGCTCTTCTTGGCGGAGATATTACATCTTTAACTTTTATGCTTTTGAAAACATCAAGAAATACAGAACCGTAGTTCAGTCTTTTCTGATTTAAGTTTTCTTTATTGCTTCCTGTCCAGCCTAAAAGCTTACCTTGAACGTCAGGGGTAAGCTGTGACCATGAAGCACGGACAGCTGAAGGATCTGTTTCATCACCGATTACAACGTATTGGTTGTTCGGATTAGGATCCATCACATTAACTATTAAGTTATATGATTCCAGAAGCGGGCTGATACCCATCTGATCCTGAACTTTTATAAATACGCTATCGTCCTGTGCTCTTGCAAGAATTCTGAAATATTTCCAAGTTGCAGGGTTGTCCGAAGATTCTTCCTGAGCGTTAACGCTCTGCAAGCCCACGAACGAAAACATCATTAATCCAAAAATGAGTAAAAATAATTTTACCATAAAGTTTTGTTTCATAATTTTAATTTTGTTTGTATAAAATTTAAGTTACATCGGGGAAAATATGGATTCCGTTTCTCGTCGAAAACGGAATCCTTTATAATAATAATTTTACCAATCTCCAAAGGTAAAGCTTTGCTGACCTGTAACAGTCTCACCTTTAATCTTATCTTTTACAGTTACCGTAAAACCAACTGAATATGGTGAATCTTTTCCCGATGAAAAGTTGTCAAAAGCTGACTGGCTTCCGAATGCCTTCATTGTTATATCGTATGTATTTTGTCCGGCATTCTTCACTTCAATAGGACCGTTGAATTTTACATCAAGCTGCCCGGGGAAATCATCGTTAATTGTAACTCTGAACCCTGTTACGCTTTGTAATGTTCTTACTGAAACCCCTTCTCCCATGTTTGTAACTTTGGAGATAGAAATCTTAGGCTTCTCGTTACCTTTTAATTCAACAGTTTTTGTAGAACTTCCAACTTTAATAGTTACTGAGCTTTGTCCGCCGGTTTCAAATGACTTTGTACTCTTTGGCGGTATTGTAGTAATGCCCACTATTTCAAGAGGTGTATCATATGGGTTATTTAAAGTATTCTGAGTGTATTGTGTTAATATTATATTACCAATTCGGATTTCCTGCATTTCACCCGGATCTTTCTTCTGCACATCAGGTAGTTTTTGTTGTTCTACCAAAGGATTTTGCTGAGTGATTGTCGAGGTATTTGTGTTGACCGAAGAAACCTGCACCTGTGTCTGCATCACTTGTATTCTTTGCTGCAGCTGTGCTATCAAGGTCGGGTCTATCTTGCTTACATTTGTTGTGTCAAATTCTATTTTAGGAACTAAACCTAGTGCAATTAAAGAATCAAGATAAGCCTTCAAAGAATCTGCATAAGATTTTTCTACAACTTTATCTTTATTGATTACTTCCGTAAGGTCGAGATTAGCTCCTTTAAGAGCAATGACACAAATTACAAATATATAAAGCACCTGATAGATGATGAACTTAACGTCTCTATTTTTTTTGCGCTCTGCCATTTTAAAATAATTTTGTGTTTGTTTTAAAAGATTATCTCTTACCTGCGAGATAGACTAAATTATCCAATCCCTTTAACGCATTTGTATCTTTAATTCCTTTTATTGTTTCATTTAAATACTGAGCTGTTGATTGCAACTGGTTCAGTACTTTTTCATCTGTTAATTTTGAATTGCCAAGGTCTTTTAATATTGCATCAAGTGTAGCCATGTTCTTTGCGAAAGTTTCAGAAATCTTATTGGTGATTTCCATAACTTTGTAAATTTGTTCAACGTCTTCTTTCTTCATATCAAAGCCTTTCAGCTGTTGAACTGCTGCGGCTTCAGGAGCTTTTGCTCTTGTAAGCTCTGCTAAAATTGATCTTTGTAATCTCTCTTCTTTTTCATAATAATATTCAGTCTGAACTTGTTTTATCTCATCCTGAATCTCATTGTATTTTACTGCCTGAGCATCGAATACAGATTCAAATAATTTTCCGATAGCAAGTATAAGAATGGATTTAATTTCGAACGGAACTGAGAAACCTAAGAAAATTGTGGGACCTTCTTTAATAGATACCAATAGAAAAGCTGCTCCTAAAAGAGGTAAAGCTGTTGAGAAAGCATCAACTGTTCCGGAGTATTTATCAATAATTCTTGATATACTTCCTTCTGTTAATCCCTTCTCTGTGATTTCTTTTCTAAGGGCAATGTTACAAAGTATTGCAGTCATAACAAAGACTACATACATTAATATTGGAAGCCACCAGAACTGATATGGCTCTACACCGGTATTCAATAATTGTGTTCCCGGGAATAAAGAGTTTGCAAAGTTTACTGCTACCTTACCAAGGAAAGGTACGTTTGCAACGTCAATAAAGAATGACAAAACTAAAAGAATGAAAGATGGTATCGCTGCCGATAAAATCGCTTTGCTCCCCTCCGATTTTATCCTGGTGATATTTTTTTCAATCAGGTGCTCCCGTATCTGAGTCAGTTCCTTGTCATAATTCTGGAGTGAATTTATTCTCTCCTCAACGCTCAATGACTCTCCGGAATAGATTTGTGTTGATTCCATTACTGCTTTCGTTTTAATTAATGAATTAAATTAATTTTTTAGTATTTTTTATAATATAGATAAAATAGAATTTTTATTAAATATTAATATTAAAAACATTCAATATTTATTTTGCAAAATAAGACATATAATTTTGTCGTAGCTTGAACTACAACAAAATTAATTTTATTAGTGTGAAATGTCAAGCCTATTTAGCGCCGCAGTAAAATTCTTTACTCCCACTCTATTGTTGCCGGCGGTTTAGTGCTGATATCATATACAACTCTGTTCACACCTTTCACTTCGTTTATAATTCTGTTAGATAAATGTCTTAAAAAATTTTGTTCAAAGTGATAAAAATCAGCAGTCATTCCATCGGATGAAGTTACTGCTCTTATCCCCACTACATTCTCATAACTTCTTTCATCGCCCATCACTCCTACAGTCTGAACCGGCATTAATACTGAAAATGCCTGCCATATTTTTGCATATAATTTTTTATCGTGAAGCTCTTTCATATAAATTTCATCAACGTCTCTCAGTAAATTTAATTTCTCTTTGCTTACTGCGCTTAATATTCTTATTGCTAATCCGGGTCCGGGGAAAGGATGACGGTTTATAAAATATTCCGGCAGTCCTAATTTTAATCCTATCTCTCTTACTTCATCCTTGAACAATTCTCTGAACGGTTCAATTAATTTCAGATTCATTTTCTTCGGCAATCCTCCTACGTTGTGATGTGTTTTTATCACGGCAGACGGTCCCTTAAATGAAACTGACTCTATAACATCAGGATATAAAGTCCCCTGAACTAAGTACTTTGCATTTTTAATTTTTTTTGCTTCCTGTTCGAATATATCAATGAATGTTTTACCTATGATTTTTCTTTTCTTCTCGGGGTCTTTAACGTTGTGCAGCCTTTGCAGGAATAACTTAGAGGCATCGACTAACTTAATTTTAATTTTAAAATTTTTTGCGAAAAGCTCAACTACTTTTTTGCTTTCATCTTTCCGCATTAGTCCGTTATCGATGTGTATACAATGTAACTGTTTTCCAATTGCTTTGCTAACTAAAACCGCAGCTACAGAAGAATCAACTCCGCCGCTTAGTGCGCATATTACGTTATCACCTTTAACAATTTGTTTAATCTCTGCTATTTTATCTTCAACAAATGAACCTGCAGTAAACTTATTTTTTACTCTGCAAATACTAAAAGCAAAATTCTTTAATATTTTTTTTCCCTCAACTGTATGGTGCACTTCAGGATGAAACTGGACGCAGTAGATATTTTTTTCTGCATTTTCAATGCTGCTTATAATTCCATTGCTGCTTTTAGAGGTAATTATAAATCCGTTGGGAATCTTATCGAGTGAATCACCATGGCTCATCCACACAACAGAATCTTTTTTTACATTCTGAAAGAGTGAAGATTTTTTTGCGAGATTTATTTGGGAGTGTCCGTACTCTCTGTATTTGCTCTTATGAATTTTTCCGCCTTCAAGATAGCTTATCAATTGCATCCCATAGCAAACACCCAGTACAGGAATTTCATTATTCGTAAAATACCCGAGTAAAGTTTCACTTATTTTCGGAGCATTTTTATCAAGCACACTCGACGGTCCTCCGGAAAGTACAATTCCCTTTAAATTAAATTTGTTTCCCTTTATAAAATTTAAAACGTCTAAACTGTAGGGATGGATTTCACAATAAACTTTCATTTCTCTCAGCCGTCTTGCAATCAGCTGAGTAAATTGTGAACCGAAATCCAGTATCAGAATCATATCCAGTTTTTTCACTTAGCCTCTCCCATCGCAATATGAATTGCTCCCATCGTTGATTCATTTTTCTTCGGCACAACAACTACATTCTTCAAATTCTTTTTTATTCCGTTCCTTAAAGTTCTTGATAATAAATTATCGTTTTCTATTACACCGCCTATAAAAGCAATTTCAATTTTATCTTTTATCTTAGCCAGCTTCAGATATAATTTAATGTTTTCCAGTAAGTCATCGGCTCCCTGTTTTAAAATTTTAATACTTGCAGCATCTTTTTTTTCAGCAGCTTCAACTAAGCATTCAAAAACTCTCTGTATTTCAAAATTTTTTGCAAATACTTTATCGACAATATTTTTAGACGTAATTCCAAAGCGTTTACTTACTAATTTAGACAGAATACTTTCCTTTCTTCCTGCTCCCCTTTCATCATATTCTTTTACAATTTCACGAAGTCCTTCTCTTCCCATTATAAATCCGCTTCCCTGGTCGCCTAAAATTCTTCCCCATCCGCCGACTCTGTTAAGCTTACCTTTATGTTTACCGTACAAAACCGAGCCTGTTCCTGCAATCAGTATAATTCCGTCACCTCCATCAAAAGCGCCCGTAATCGCGTTTTGGGCATCAGTAACAACTGTAATATTTTTGACTTTAAGCCTGTTCTTAAATAGTTTTTTGAGTTTATTCCGGTCGAATTCTTCCCTGGCCCCTGCAATTCCAAAACATATTCCCGCGCAATTTTCAAAATTTAATCCTTTTTTTCTGATTGATTCAATAACATAGCCGCCTAGAACTTCAGCAGTTTTTTCTGCCCCAAAAACGGAGTAATGGCAAGCGGCATACTTGGCTTTATAAAGAACCTTTTTTCGGGCATTAGTAATTACTATCTCAAATTTCGTGCCACCGGAATCTATTCCGATAAAATATTTTTTATTATCAGTCATTTTAGAAGAAAAATATTTAAGAATTTCAGAATTTTTTAATATTAATACAAAATTAAAATCGTTAAATTAACCATAAATCACTTAATAACGGAGTCAAAAAATTGAAAGAAGAAGTCCTTGACCAAGGTTTTCTCGAGATACTTGATAAGCTCGGGAATGATTTAACTGTAGTAAATTCTGCTCGTGTTTCATTCGGAAAAAGAAAAACCGAATACACTGACGGTGACAGAAAACTTGTAAAATTCCTTGTAAAAAATAAACACTGGTCTCCATTCAGACATATAATTGTTCAGTTCCATATTAAAGCCCCTGAATTTGTAATGCGTCAGTGGTACAAGCACGTAGTCGGCATTGAAACTACTTCCAGCTCGATGACAAAAGATCATGCATGGAATGAAATCAGCGGACGGTACGTTCCTGTTACTGATTTCTACAAACCGACTAACTGGAGAGCTCAATCTGAAAATAACAAACAGGCATCCGAAGGAAGCATAGAAAATCAGGATGAAGCTACAAAAATTTTTGACGGCATAATGCAGTCAATAGTCGGCTCCTATGAAAAACTTTTAGAACTTGGCGTTGCTAAAGAACAAGCGAGATTAATTCTTCCTTTAAATCAATATACTGAAGTTTACTGGACTGCTTCCTTTCAGGCAATTATGAATTTTATTGAGCTGCGTGATGAAGATACAGCCCAGTGGGAGATCAGACAATATGCTATCGCTATGAAAAAGATGATGATGGAACTATATCCTGAAACAACAAAGATCTGGTTTGGAAACAATCAGTCTCATTGATTGTATTGAGTCTTGGGTAGTGAGTAATGAGAAAAAACTCAACACTTAGTACCCAATACACACTACTCATTACCCAATACTATCAATTACTAAAAATACTCTTCAGCACCTGACCTGCAACATTGGGATTTTCCTGAAATCTTCTTATTGAATACTCATACCATCTTTGACCGAACGGAACATATATTCTCATTCTATGTCCCCTGCTTAGTACCTGGTCACGGAGATTTTCTCTCACCCCAAGCAGCATCTGAAATTCATATTGCTGCTTAGTAAGACCCATATCGCTAACAATTTTTTCAGCTCCGGTTATTAAATAATCATCGTGCGTTGCAATACCGCAATAAGCTCCGCGCTCTAAAGCAAGCCTTAGGACTTTCAAATAATTATCTCTTACTTCCTGATATCCTTTGAATGCAATTGTTTCCGGCTCTATATAAATTCCTTTGCAGATCCTGAAATTAGTTTTCTGTTCAGTAAGTCTTATAATATCTTTTTCAGTCCTTCTGAGGTATGCCTGTAAAACTAATCCTACATTATCAAATTTTTTTCTCATCTCTTCAAACATCTGTATTGTAATATCCGTTACCGCAGATTCTTCCATATCTATTCTTACAAAAATATTCAGGCTCTTTGCATGCTCAAGAATTTCAGTGAACAAGCTTGTGCACATAGCATAATCAGTTTTAAGTCCCAGCATTGTTAACTTTACCGAGAGGTTTGAATCAAGATTATTTTTTTTAATTGCATCAAGAACTTCTATTGATTCATCTTTGGATTTTATTGCTTCCTCTTTAGAAGTTATACTTTCGCCAAGCACATCCATAGTAGCCATGAATTTTTTTCCGTTCAATTCCTTAACGGTTTTAACAGCTTCACCTATATTATCACCGGCGATGTATTTATTTGCAAAAACTCTTACTAAACTTTTGGGTAATATCGGAATGGTATTTACCAGGGCTTTATTAAGGAGGTTCATTAATATGATTTAATGTTAAACAAAATTAACATTTACAAATTATCTTATAAAGGAAAAACGAAATGCGGGAAAATTTATCGAAATAAAAAAAGCATCCTGCACAATCAGGATGCTTTAGGAGAAAGGACTACAGTTTTGAAGAATTATTTTTACAGTATCACACTTATCCCGGAGATTTGATGCTTCTCCGGGTGGTTTAGGCAGGCAGTACTTAAACATAACCTGCATCAAACTTGGGGGAGAATCATAGATTCTCCCGGAGCCCTAATCATATCAACTCCCCTCACAGTTGATATGCACGGGTACAGAAGCTTTCGCTTCTTAGCTGATTTCTACAAAGCCCCTCAACTCCGTGAAATCAAAACTTCATTAAACTTTTGGGAGAATTTCCGCCAACCTTCGGATATATCTACTTCCCTCAAAGTCGATATTCCATTTTAGTGGAAAACTACAAAGCCCCTCAACCCGTGAATTCCGGTAAACTTTGTCAGCTTCATTCTCCCCGTTGAATTACAACCCCCTCATAAGTTGTAACTCAAAACTTTTCAAACTT
Organism: Ignavibacteria bacterium; assembly: GCA_041859205.1. Taxonomy (GTDB): domain Bacteria; phylum Bacteroidota; class Ignavibacteria; order Tepidaquicellales; family Tepidaquicellaceae; genus JAFDZO01. Next base: position 23,030 of record JBHEKU010000263.1, read on the forward strand.
TATTTTATAATAAAGAACTCTTTTATATATCTGATGTAAAGCGAACCTTTTAAAAAGCTTTATTGGTGCTTTGGTTTTGTCCTTTACATTTATAAAAAATTTTGTCTATTTTGCTATTAAGAGAAAACAGAGATGCCTCGTCATCTTTGTGAAATTTAACCTTGCCGGGTTACGATTTTTAAATTCTCTTTTTTGATAAGCCGGATGCCCTCATCCGGCTTTTTCTTTTTACTTCAAACTTCTAACTAAGTTTCACTTCTCTTACTTTATAAGACTCATCTTCTTTATAGAGGTAAAATCACCTGCTGATAATCTGTATATGTAGAACCCTGATGCTAAATTCGCACCGTCAAACTTAACTGTGTAATAGCCTTTATCTTTTATTTCGTTTACAAGTTCTGCTACCAGCTTGCCTGACATATCGTATACTTTCAATGATACAAAAGACTGCTGCGGAATTCCGAACTGTATGTTTGTTGTCGGATTAAAAGGATTCGGGTAATTCTGATTTAATATCGGTTCTCTTGGATATGTACCTATCCCGCCGCCAAAATCATCTGTGACAAGTGCTTCTTTTTCTATATATAAATTAACATTACTTGTGCTGACTGAATTTAAATCTACTGAAGTAGTTTTTGAGTAAATCTCGCCTAACTGATGTCCGCAATCCATTGTCAAATCGTTTGCATAGGCTCCTAATTCGGCAAATTCATCTGTGGTCAACGGATTATTACTAATGCTTATTCTGTCGAATTCATTGATATCGTTTGCATATGCTCCAATCCTTATTTTATCTTCTGATTTCAATTGTAAAGATGTAAAAGAATACTCTCCCTTAATATTTACAGATATTGATTCTAAAACTTTATAAGTTGTAAGATCAGGATTTACAAAATACAGTTTCACAACAGCATTATTTACGGGAGTTATTGTATTTTTATAATACACATTTCCTTTTATAACGATATTGTTGCCTGCTTTCAATAGCCCGTTGAACAAACTGAGATTAACTATTGTAAGCAATAAAATAGTGAATAATTTTTTCATAAATCCTCCGAGGGAGATATTGTTTAATTTATTACTTTGACACTAATTTTAAATTAAAGTGACAACTATTTTTCTAAAACTTCTTTAATACTCTCTTTTAAATCGAATTGCTTTTGAATTTTCTTAAATTCCTTCGTGGTGTAAGCCTGGCTCCAATAATAATTAAATAAATCCATCATTCGCATTGCAAAATCTTTATTCCTGATTATTATATCGGCTCTGCTGTGTCTTGGTATGTCTTTGGGGTCGATGTTTATAAATACTATCTCTCTGTCAAAAATTGTAATATTTGGAAGCTCTAACTGCGATATTTTAAGTTTTTCACCGTTCTTCTCGTAATATTCGCAAAGGTCAAGAAATCCGTCAACAGTTGCAATAGAAACATTTTCATTTCTGTCAATGATTTTAAAATTGAAACTGGCTTCATAGATAGATTTTATTACTCCGCCGGATTTAATAAAATTCACTGCAGTCTGGTCAAGTTCTTTTGAAACAAACATTTCAAATCTTACCATAAAAAGAATTTCTTCTTTTGCATTGTTAAGAAGTTCAATAAACTTTGCTGTGCGGTGTTTATTAAAACCTCTTATAAGTTCTATGTTAACAGTATTATCGCTTTCATCAGTTTCAGATTTATAAAGCGGCATCAGATTTTTAAAGGTATCCTTTAAGTTTCCTAATCGCTGCTCATTTTCTATGTTAAAATCTGCCTGTATCTTATCTAGGATAATCCTTGGATTTATAATCTCGTACTTAAGAATAGTATTTGTTTCTATAACGTTGCAGTAACCTTTTTCGGCAAAAGTTTTTAATATCTCATACACAGCAGTTCTTCTTATCTTTGCTTTCTCTGCTATCTCGGATGCGCTAAGCGAGGAGTTTGTCAGGAGAACCATGAAGACTTTAGATTCATATTCCTTGAATCCTAAGCTCTGTAATTTTTCTATTAAATTGTCCTGTTGCAAATCTGTTGTCCGTTAGGTTTAAAACATTTTTACGTCTATCAGCAATTTGACTTTTTTTCATTTATTTGTCAAGTCCTTTTTTCAGGTAAAAATGTTGTCTATTTTAAAAGAACACTTTTACAGGTTATGCATAAGCCCTTATATAAATCTGTATTACGGAAGATTTTTTGAAAAGTTATAGTATCAGAAGGGGTGAAATTTAAATCCTGTTTGCTCCGCCGGTGATAGTAAGATTTTTTATCTTACCTTCAGCTTCAAAATCTTTTTCAGAAAAGTTTATTGTTATATACTCACCGTACCTGGGTAAAACTTTCACAGGAGTGTTAACATTTCTTTTTATGTAAGCAATAATGGCATTGGATATGGAGCCTGTACCGCTTGATAAGGTTTCTCTCTCTACTCCGCGTTCAAATGTTCTTGCATGTATTTCATCGTCACCGACAATCTTTACAAAATTAACATTCGCGCCTTCAGGCATAAGGTCGCGGTGCATTCTTATATTTCTTCCCCACTCTTCTATATTCACATCGCTTAGTTCTTTCACTCTCGGATTTTTTACATCATCGATAAATACTACTACATGCGGCGAGCCGCAATCTACATAGGCACATTCAAGCTCTTCCCACCACTCACCGAAATTTACTTTCAGTTTAAATGAAGGATTCACTATTGCCGGGTCCGGCATTTCAACCCGAATATTTTTTTCATCAACAACTTCGCATCCGTAAATTTTATCAACTGCCTCAACAGTTAATTTAGTTTTCTTAGTAAGTTTTTCATCTAACGAATATCTAACTGTGCATCTTAAACCGTTGCCGCATAATGAGCCGGTGCTGCCGTCGCGATTAAAATAGTTCATCTTCAAATCGGCTTTCATTGTAGTCTCCACAAATATCACTCCGTCAATTTCATTGTTCTCCTTCTGAGCGCATAAATCACGCACAATAAATTCATAGTTATTAATTTTCAGGTCAAGATTATTTATCATTATAAAATTATTTCCTGCGCCGGTGTATTTCATTATTATTCTAGAATCCAAACGGTCCTCCCGGATTTGTAGTCTTTGTAATTTTTATATCTTTCAATTGCGGTGCTTTAATTTTTATTTCCAGATTAAATCCTTTAAACGCTCCCAGCGGATACCAGTTAAAATTCATTTCCCATGAGTTCAAATCCCTGTAAGCAGTTACATAAGGCGCAGAGATTAATTTGTTTACCAGATCATAACTCGCTGAAACATTAAATCTCCACTTCTCTGTTGGGCTGAACCCCAAACTTCCTGATAAAGAAGATGAACGGAAATATTGAGTCGGTATTGGCCGGGATTCGGAATAATTATAATTCAAACTTCCCGTGAACGGTATATTATAACTCACAACGTTAATAGTATCTCTGAATAATTTTTTAGTTGTATCCCGTTTGCTGTTATCATCACTCGATAAAAGAAAATTATAACTTGTAGATAAATTGATATTGAAAGAAGTCAGTTCTGCGAGCTTTCCATCACTTAATAAAAATTTATTTATTCTCGTTCCAACTGACTGGTCAAACTTATACAGATTGAACGTCGCTCCCCCTGATATATTTAATAAGCTTCCTATCTGAGTTCGGAAGCTGGTGCCTAACTCGGAGAATTTTATAGAGTCCGCCGCAAAGTTATATCCTATTCCCGCATCTAAGTTAAGCAGCTGAAATTTATTATCCGTAGAATCAGTCTCCCTTGTTTTCATTTCAAATACGTTGCCTACGGAAAAATTAATTTGCTGCTGCTCACCCTGAGGAGGTCCGCCGAATAATCCGTTATCAAAAAAAGAATATTTAATAACGTTACCGGTTGCATCAACATAATTTCCATAATATCCCCAGAAGTCTTTCGAAAAATCCGGAGTAAAACTATATGTTATGTTCGGAGTAAGCGTATGCCTTATCCCTTTAATGCCCAGTATGTTCGGATTGAAAATACCTATCAGTTTCGTTTGCAAACTAACACCCATGTTGAATGACCGCGCAGTTTTAAATCCGTCAACATCCTGTGATAAAATTGTGTTTGTAAACGGGTCATAAGATTTTACAACTGACTTGCTGTACCAGTATTCAGTATAATTCAAAAACGGACTGATGCTTACAAACTGAGACGGTGGAGATAAATTGAAACTCACTTTATGCACAGCGCCCATTCTGTTATTTCTAAGCTCAAGGCTGTCGCCGCCTGTTACACTTTGTATAACAGTTTTAACTCTGTTATTTAGATACGAGCCCTGATAGCTGTATGCAAAATATTCGAACAGACTTTTATTATCGCTTGTTGATGTTGCCGACTGAAACGGATAAGTTTGCGTAATCGTAAAATTCAATGAAGGAATATTCTCATTAATGCTTCCCGTTATTAAATTCTGGTCGCGGAAATAATTCAATGAAAAGATATAAGGCGTTCCTTCCCAGGATTTAGAATATGTTAAATTCGAAAGAATATTCTGTCTTAAAAGTGTGTTCAGATTGTTTGAGTTATTCTGATAATATGCATTGCCGCTGGCAAAGGTTAAGTTACCGTCAAGCCTTGAAGTCGGGCTGAATGCCTGTGAATGATTTACAGTAAATGCCCATTCATCGGAGCCGAATTTATCAACGTCGGTTTCTTCTCCCAGCCTTATGCGTGAGTATCCGCCTTCAACCTGTCCGGTAAAATTATACTTTAATGCATAACGAAACCTGCCGTTGAAGTCCAGTCTTCCTCTTGAGAACCAGCTTCCCGTTAATGCAAGGTCGTAATAATCGCTCATTGCCCAAAAGTAACCAAGCCGCGCAATGTAAGTTCCGTATGTTCCGTCATCTCCGTATGTAGGGGGAATAAGTCCCGATGACCTTCCTGTTTTATTCGGGAAAACTCCGAACGGCAGCCAGAAAACAGGTACGCCTTCTATGTACATAAACACTGACTGAGCTATTACTCTGTCATCTTTTATTACCTTCATCTTCGGAGAGAGAAAATAATACTCCGGGTCTTTTCTATCCGTCGATGTTGTGTACAATCCGTCTTTTATAAAAAAAACTTCATCAGTAACTTTTTTAATTTTTTCTCCGTAATAATAGCCGACATCTGCCTCAGAGAATCCCATTGAAATATTTCCCTGCTTAGTGGTAAAATTATAAAGCAGCTTAGTGCCTTCCAGCTTATCTCCGCCCTGTATCATAATGGGAGTCTGAACTAATACACCTGTATTCATTGAGTCAGGTATTCCGTATGCTTCAAGCGTTTCATCTTCTTTATCGAGAAGAATAATTCCTGAGTTCAGTTTTAAATCCTGATATGTTAACTGCGCATCATTGTACAGATATAATTTTTTTGCTTTAACATCGAAGATAGCGGAGTCCCGCGCTGAGTAATTTATAGGCGCAGTAATATCTGACTGAACCTGCTTAAGCGTGTCAACAGAGTTCTTTATAGAATTCTTTATGGAATCAGTTAAAGTTTCTTTAACTGTATCA
>JBHEKU010000023.1:0-5424 GCA_041859205.1 Ignavibacteria bacterium
CGCAAAGTATTGCGTCTCTACGGCTATGCTACAAATTTACTTCTTCAAAAAATTCTTCCACATCATACTTTCAAACGGCTTATTCGTCTTCTTATTATACTTGGCGCTTTTCTTTTTATCGTACGAGTTTTCCACTTCTCCCTCTACCATAAAATAAATCAACTGCCCTATCGGCATGAAAGGATAAACAATACAAGGCTGCTTAACGGATATTTCCAGCGTCCAATAATTTTTAAACCCTACATCACCCTTACCGGCTGTTGCGTGAATATCAATTCCAAGCCTGCCGATGCTCGACTTTCCTTCTAAGAAAGGTACGTACTTATACGTCTCAGTATATTCCTGAGTTACTCCCAGGTATAATCTTGATGGTAGCAGTGTATATCCTTCTTTCGGGATTTTAAACGCCGTTGCCTTATTGTGTTTTTTAGCATCAAGGATATCATCATCATATACAGAAAGCCATTCGCCGAGATGAACGTCATAACTGTTTGTGCCGAGACATTTCCTGTCGAAAGGTTTAATTACAATTGTTTTATTATCTATTTCTTCGAGAATTTTTTTATCGGAGAGAATCATTTTCTATTTAAGAATTTAGATTTATGATTTAAGAATTGGAACACAGATTTTTATGATTAATATGATTACACAGATATAAAAATATTACTACTAACTCTCATACTCAATACTCAATACAATCAGATGTAAAGATTTCTATTTCTGTACGCGCTCATGCCTATACCGAGCATTACTAAGAATGAAAGTAATGATGAAACACCATAGCTCATCAGCGGCAGAGGAATTCCGATAACGGGCATAAGCCCTATCGTCATCCCTACATTAATAACTAAGTGAAATAAAATAATCGATGCAAAGCCAACACATGCAATTGATAAAAATCTGCTTCTTGTAAGGTATGCATTGCTTATCAGCTTATATATAATGATGATGTATAATGTAAGAAGAATTACCGAACCGATAAATCCAAACTCTTCCCCTATCATACAGAAAATAAAATCCGTCCATTGTTCCGGAATAAATTTCAATTGTGTTTGTGTTCCTGCAAGAAAGCCTTTGCCCCATAATCCGCCTGAACCGATTGCAACTTTGGATTGTATCACATTGTAGCCTATACCGAGTGGGTCAGTCATCGGGTCGAGTACAGCCAAAATACGTTTTTGCTGATATGGCTGCAGTTTAGCAAACACTTTTGGAACTGAAAAACCTATGGCTACATTTGCCGCTACAACAATACCTGTCATGATATATTTTTGCCGGAAGAGAATTAAACTTAATGCAATAACTCCCATGGCAACAGCAAAATACATCGTTCCAAAAAAAGCGCAGATGGCAACTATAACAAATGAAATTAAAGTAACAGAATAATAAGGAGACAAACCTGCCCAAAAAAACACGGGAATAAGAAAAGACAAAAATACAAGTGAAGAACCCATATCGGGCTGCTTCAATATCAAAAGAAAAGGAACCAATACAATCAAGCTTGCTTTGATAAACTCCCATGGCTTATTTATATCGCGTGTCTCTTCTCCGCCGGATGACAAATAATTTGCAAGGCAGAGTATAGTAGTGAACTTTGCAATTTCAGAGGGCTGAATACCAAACCCTCCTATGTAAAACCAGCTTTTATTCCCTTTGATAGTCCGGCCGAATATAAGAACGGCTATCAACAATAAAATTGTAATTAAATATAAAAGATAAGATGCTTTTGAAATGTACTGAGGAGGAACGAAACTTAAACCAATCATCAGAACGAAACCGAATAAAGCAAAGTACAACTGCTTCATATAAAATTCATGGCTTGTTGCATTACCGTACGTTGCACTGTATATTGCAAGTACTCCAATAGTAATTAATATAGCCGTCGTCAGCGCTAATAAAATATCGAATCTTTTGAAAATACTTCTATCCACTTATAAAATTTTTATATATGCTATTGTTTGTTGTGATCTGTGTTTGGTGATTTTTCAATACAATATTTGTAACTCATTACTCACTACCCACTACCCACTACTCAATACTCAATACTAATCTGTTATTCCCGAGCCTGCATTTTCATTAAATACATCAACTGAGTTGCCGCTTAAATATCTTACCATTATTGCTCCGGCAATCGGCGCAGCGAATGCATTACCCCATCCGGCGTTTTCGCCGAGTACACAAATCGCAATCTTAGGATCTTCATATGGCGCATAGCCGACAAACCAGGAGTGGTTATTGCCCGAGTTCTGCGCAGTTCCGGTTTTTCCTACTATTGAGTAATCAGCATTTTTAATATTCTTTGCTGTTCCCGAACCATTTACAACTAAGTACATTCCCTTCTGCACAACTTCAAAATAACTTTTCGGCATATCTATCTGTCTCGAGTCGTATTTAAAATTTTCTTCCTGACCGGTCTGTGAATTCTTTATCTTACTGACAAAGTGCGGCTGATTGTATAATCCGTTCATTGCAATTGCAGATGAGTAAGCGCAAAGCTGAACTGGCGATACTAAAAGCTCTCCCTGTCCGATGCCTAAGTTAATCAATACACTCTGATTCCATCCTCTTGGACCGAAAATTTTATCGTAGTATTCCTGAGTCGGCAGCAAGCCTGATGTTTCATTCGGCAGATCGATACCTGTTCTCTTTCCGAAATTGAACATACCTGAAAACTTATCATAGTTTGCCAGACCAAGCTTCAATCCTAATTTATAAAAAAATACGTTTGCAGATTTTTCAAGAGCCGTCGTGATAGGAATAGCTCCGTAAGATCCGTGGTCTTCCCATGTTCTTCCGCCATAAGTAAATGAACCTTCGCATACAATTGTTGATTTCGTTGTAAGCTCTCCGCTTCCAAGTCCTGCAAGGCTCATCATCATTTTCCAGGTTGAACCCGGCGGATACTTTGCCTGAATAGCTCTATTGAATAACGGCTTCTCTTTATCTAAAATTAATTTTGCAAATTCTTTCGGGTCAGTCGGTCCGGAAAACACACCTAAATCAAAATCCGGTTTCGATACCATGCATAATATTTCTCCTGTACGCGGGTCCATTGCAATTATTCCGCCGTGCTTATTCGCCATTAGTTTTTCTGCGTACTCCTGCAAGTCGGCATCGATTGATAAAATCAAATCAGAACCGTTCACCGGAGGAATATCACTCTTTCCGTCATTAAAGGGACCGACTTCCTTTCCTTTTACATCGACTGATACAAATTTATTTCCCTTTACTCCGCGTAAAATTTCTTCATAAGTCTGCTCAAGTCCGTTTGAGCCTATCAAGTCTCCCTGCGTGTAATAATCACCGACCTGTTTATCAAGCTGCTTCTCGGAGATTTCTTTAGTGTAGCCGAATATATGTGATGCGCGAAATTTATTCGGGTAAACTCTTTGTGCTTCCACCTGGTAATCAACGCCTTTTAATCTTTCTTTATTCTCGGATAGAAATGAAATCTGCTTAAAATCTAAATCACGTTTTATCTTAACAGGATTAAATCGGTTCGTTCCTTTTACTTTTTCTAACTCTTCCTTTAATTTTTCCGGAGGAAGATTTACAAGCGCAGCAATTTCATTTAAGTTTGCTTTATCGAACTGATATGGAGTAATTGTAAGTGTGTATGAAGGTCTGTTATCAACGACAACTTTTCCGTTGCGGTCGAACATAAGTCCGCGCGCAGGAGTTTCGGTGATATTCTTAATTGCATTTTTGTTGGAATCTTTTGAAAGCTCGTCAACGCTTATTACCTGAAGGTAAACAAGCCTTGTAACAAGGATTACAAAAATACATCCGACAAAAATGTAAAGTATGATTTTTTTTATTGTGGAGTCCATCAGCTGTAAGCAGTTTTTTTACTGTCTTTAATAAAAAGAATAAATAAACTTCCTACTATCGTTGTGTAAGTCGTTGTGGATAAAACATAAATCAAAAATATATTAAACACTGTTATGGGCGAGCCCTGATAAAAAATTAAAAAATAAATTGAGTTACCTATTAAAGCGCAGAGAAAAACTATCCCTATTAAAAAATACTTTTTGAGAAATTCTTCACGCTCCTTAATGCAAAAATATCCTGCAATAAATCCTGCAATGGTATAGCACAAAGCAGAAAGTCCCAGAAACGAACCCGAAAGCATATCTATCATTAGTCCGGATAAAAATCCTATAATAGAGCCTTCAATATGTCCCCGTGCAATTCCTACATAAATCACCATAAGTATAACTAAGTCAGGCGCAATGTTATAGTTGGAAAGCGCAATAAGCCATATCAGAGTTTTCTGAACCGCTACTAAAAGGATTATTACTGCTATGTATTTTAAGTATGAAACAATCATTAGTCGTTTTTCATTCCGTTTGAATTCGGATTTCTTTATTTATTCATAAATAATTTTTCAAGCTCACTTTTCTCTTTATTCGGCTGGCTCTTCACAACAAATATTTCCTCAAGTATGTTAAAGTTTACCGCAGGCTTTACTGTGATTTTTTTGAAAAGATTATCAAGGTTGCCTGTTTCAATTACTGTACCGAGTGGAATTCCACCCGGAAAAAGATTGCTGTACTCAGATGTTATAATTAAATCACCCGGATTTACGTCTGCTGCTTTAGGAACATTAGTTAAAACTAAATTTCCTACTCCGTCATAGGTAAAAATACCGTCAACGCGGCTCCGCTGCACTTTTGCGCTGATACGTAAATCTTTATTGTATAAAATTTGTGCTATTGAATAATTTTTACTGACACCAACAATTTTCCCTACAAGTCCGTCATCCGTTACTACGGGCATATTAACTTTTATGCTGTCGTTCTCACCTGCATTAATTGTAATTGTATTTCTTGTCTGAACTAATGATTTGTTTACAATAGAAGCGCTGATTACTCCGAGGACGTTTGCTTCTTTTAATGTAAGTAATTTTGAGAGGCGGATGTTTTCAAGTTTGGCTTCTTTTAAGGAAGCAACTTCATTGGCAAGCTCAATATTTTTTTCGCGAAGATATTTATTCTCGCTCTGAAGCTCGAAAACATTAGGAACTGCCGAGACTCCGCTTTGGAGTGTGCCGACAAATCCTATGGCAAATGCGCGCAAGAAACGAATCTGAGTATTATCATTATTGAAAATTAAAACCAAGCTTATAACAACAAAAACTGTTAAGATTAAATATTCTTTAATTCTTAATATTAATAGCCCTATTGTTTTCAATAATTATATAGTGGAGATTTAATCTTTATGGAAATTGGTTGGGGTAAAACTTATATCTACTTTCTTACATGGAACTGTTTCCCAACTTCCACGTTGGGTAACTTCAAATCTTAGTATATCTATTATTTGGTTGCTTAATTTATTTGTTCTTACTGTAATGAATGAGTGCAACAGTAACCCCATCCTTTCGGATGGGGTTGAGACTTTAACGATGTTAACCCTTTCGGGTGA
>JBHEKU010000150.1:0-4563 GCA_041859205.1 Ignavibacteria bacterium
TGGAACTACGCAGCTAACTTTATAATTAACGTTACACCTCCAACTTCTATTATAAAGAACACGGAAACAGTTAAGGATTTTAAGCTTAGCCAAAATTATCCTAACCCTTTCAACCCTTCAACTAAGATCAGCTTTTCAATAGTGAAAAGCGGATTTGTAAGCCTGAAGCTTTATGATAACCTCGGCCGCTTAGTGGCTGACCTTGTCAATGAGAATCTGTCCGTTGGCAGCTATGATGTTACAATGGATGCCTCAACTTACGGACTCACAAGTGGTATGTATTACTATAGCTTAGAGGCAAACGGTTTTAACGAGACTAAGAAAATGATACTGGCTAAGTAATAAGTATTTGTTTAATTAGAATTTAAAAGCAATTCATCGATTTTGGTGAGTTGCTTTTTTATTTTAGTATATTGATGAATTTTTGACGGATTCTTCAATATTAGCCTATATTTAACGAATCCAACATTATTTTCAAATAATTTTCTTTCCAATGACGGATTTTTGACGGATTCTTCAATATTAGCCTCTTTTTAACGAATCCAACTTTTTCAAATAATTTTCTCTCCAGTGACGAATTTTTGACGGATTCTTTGATTTCACGCTAATTTTAAAGAATTCGCTTTTTGTAAATTTTTTTCTCTTCCACGTCGGATTTTTGTCGGATTTTGAAAATTTAGTGTTGTTTTTACAATGCTGCACTTTCCCAAAATCCGACATTTCAAATTCTGAGCGTCGGATTTTTATAAACCCCGGTATTGTTTTTACAATTCGCCACGGCGAACCTTCGGTGCTGCATTTTTGAAAATCCGACAGTGCCGGATTTCGGGTAAAGATTTTTGTAACTCAGATAGTGCCATTCAATATATACTAACCACAAATTCAATTTACAAAAAAATAAATTACCGTTCACTGAAATCTTCCCTATTAGTAGGGATAGGGAGGAATTTTTACCTATCGCTTATTTTACTACTTAGATTAATTCAAAAGATGGTTAATTTATGCGTACAGTTTCTATTCTTAAAAACTTCAAGCCCGGAATGAAAAATTATAAATATCTCCTTACCATTCTCTTTTTAATTTCTTCCGTTATTCTGTCTACCGGTCTTTCTTCCTGTTCTTCATCGTTCATGGAAATTAATACTCCTTCTGAAATGCCGCCGCCGCGTGTGCTGAAAACCAAGCCGCGTGTAGCAGTTGTGCTGGGCGGGGGAGCGTTCCTCGGTATGGCGCATCTTGGAGTTTTAAAAGTGTTTGAAGAAAATAATATTCCGATTGATCTGATAGTTGGCACAAGTGTAGGAAGCTTTGTCGGAGCAATATATTCGGATAATCCCAACAGCGATGCTATAAGAAAAAAGGCAATGGAAATAAAAGCTGAAGAAATATTTAACGCTTCAGTTTTTAATTCGATGACGGGGTTTGTGACAGGTGAAAATCTTCAGAAATATATTACAGATAATATTAAAGTAAAAAATATAGAGGATACAAAAATTCCTTTTGTTGCAATCACCACCGACCTTTTAAGCGGAAAGACTATTGCGCTTTCATCGGGTCCCATTGCACCTTCCGTGAATTCTTCGTGCGCTATACCTATGATATTTGAGCCTGTGAAAATGTACGGAATGATTTTAGTAGACGGCGGTGTGCTTGACGGTGTGGCAGTAGATATTGCGCGGACATATAATCCTGATGTAATTATTGCAATTGACTTAATGGGTGTTGTAGATACGAAGCCTGAAATAAAAAATTTTATAGATGTACTTGCAAGAAGCTATCAGATAGCTGCTAATAAAATAAGGAGAAGTATTGCTCCCACAGCTGATATTTTATTAGAGCCGAAGCTTTCAGGATTTCCTCTTCTCAGTGATAAGTTTGATAAACAGGTTTATGATGCAGGGTATACAGTTGCGAAGGAAAGAATAGAGGAAATAAAAAAACTGATATCGGAGAAAGTGAAGTAGTAGTTTATGTTAATAAAAAACCCTGCTTGTGATTTAAACTGCGAGAGAGAGGCCGCACTTTCTATCTCTAAACCTTAAGAAAGAAATCCGTAAGTGCTGTCCCGTAAATCATAAGCAGGGATAGTAATGGTGACTTTGTGTTTTTACTTAACTAAAGACATTTTCTTTACAGACGTGAAATCATTTGTTTCCAATTTATAAAAGTAAACTCCGCTTGGAAAATCTGCTGCATTCCATTTGTAATTATAAGTACCGCTTTGCAATTTACCTTCAAACACATTCTGTACTAATTTCCCCAATGAATTATATATAATAAGCTTCACATCGCTTTGCTTTGGCAGAGAGAAATTTATATTTGTTTCGGGGTTGAAAGGGTTCGGAAAATTCTGATATAAATGATAACCTGCCGGGTTCTCTGTTGAAATATTTTTAATTCCTACGGGGCGGAACGTAATAACTTTATCCATAAAATTTACAGCTAGAGGTCCTGTATCAACATCTCTGTTAACAAGAAGCGAAATGCAAATGCTATCCTGAGGATAGTACATGTACATGCATGAGTATCCGAAAAGATTTCCTCCGTGACCGTAGCAGTATCTTCCATTTGCATTGTATCTGAAAGTGCCAAGTCCGTATCCGTTAATTCCCGGTGAACTCATAGAGATGAACGTGAGCATTTTATTTCTGGATGCCTGAGTCAGCAGTGAGCCGCCGTATAAATTTCTTCCCCATTTAATAAGACTTTCGGAATTAGTTGTAATTCCACTTGAACCTACGGTAGAGCTGTAAATTGCTGTACGCGGAATACCTGATGCATCATCTAAAATGCCATCTCCGTTGAGGTCTACCCAGTTATGTGCATAGGGAGCGGTAACTGAGTCCTGCGGTTCAAAGAAAGAATTTGTCATTCCCAGCGGAGTAAAAAATCTTTCGTGAAGCTGCTGTGATAATGATGTCCGTGTAATTTTTGAAATTATCATTCCGAGAAGCACATAGCTTGTATTGCAATATCTCCATGATGCACCCGGAGCAAAGTTGGGCGGCAGAACAAACTGTGATACAATTTCTCCGGGAGTCCAGTATCTGTTCAGATTGGAATTCATGGCAGTTGAAAATGCAGGGTTATCTGTAAAATTATAAATTCCGCTTGTGTGGTTCAGCATCTGTTTAATAGTAATATTGCTGTCTATATTATTATAGCGGGGAAGCCACTGGTAAAGTTTGTCATCTATGCTAAGGCTGTCGGCTTCTTCCAGTTGTAAAATTATTGTAGCGACAAAATTTTTCATTACGCTTCCAGTCATGAATACGTAATCAGGTGTAAGGTTTACTCCCGCTTCGGAAATACCGGAAGTGCCCTGCCAAAGGCCTTGCCCGGGGACGTAGGCTGCGGCTGATATGCCGACAAGGCTGTTATTTACTTTTAGAGTATTTAGTGCATTCTGGAGTTTTCTTGCGTATGCAGTATCGAAGGTCTGCGCTTTTGAATCTTTTATAAGAAAAAATATTATTGTAAGTAATAATAATATGTAAAATCCTAAAGACCTTTTGTTCATAATATTTTATTTAACCTTGCCGGGTTTCTAATTGTTTTATATAATTCTTTACAACTCCGTGAATGCTTTGCAGTGATTTGTAAGCAGAACTCTGCTGGTTGAATCTTAGATACAATCCTCCTATGAGGCAGAAGATAGTATAAGCTGATTCATTTACGTTTACTTCTGATTTTATTTTACCTTCTGACTGAGCCTGCTTTATAAATGAAGCAATATGTTTGGTAAAAATTTTGCCGATATTTCTGTTATCGCCGTACTTCTGATAATAATTATACAGATCCATTTTTAACCGTGCATAGTTTTTCATCTGTATCTGAGTTTTAAGCTTCGGGAAATTTCCTGATATAAGCATATCTATTTTTTCCATAGGGGAAACATCTGCTTTGCTGATGCTATCCATTATTTCAATTGACTCGACATCCTTTGACTTTATAAGGTAGTCGAGCAAGTCTTCTTTATTATTAAAGTGCCAGTAGATAGCTCCGCGTGTTACGCCGGCTTTTGCGGCTACATTTTCCAGCGTAACATTTTCGAAGCCTTCTTTTATTAAAGTATCTAAGGCAATATCGATAAGCTTTTTCTTAGTCTGCTCTGCTTCTTCTTTTGTTCTTTTCATATTAAATAAGTAAAAAATAATTTTACATACAGACTGTATGTAAAATGAAAAATATGTTTAAAATTGTCAAGTGAAATAATTACATGCCGGGAATTATTAAAAACTGACTTTGTACTCTAATGACGCCGCAAATTTTCTTGTTAAGCCGTCGGGCCGCGATGTTCGCGATTTCATTGGCGCGCCAAAACTTACTTCGATAGAATTCTTTTTATCAATTGAGTAAACCAAAAATAAATTACCGTTTATTGTAACTCCCTGCGAACCGTCGATGCTTTGCTCAACCCCTGCTCCATCGGTAAATTTATCATTTGAAAGATGGTATATCGGAAGTAAACCCGGTTTAATTTTAAACCGGCCGTTGTTTATATCGAAGGTGTATGAAGCCCTGAATAAAATATCGCCGCTGCGCTTATAATTATTTGTGGAC